>WQZG01000031.1 GCA_009780855.1 Treponema sp. | reverse complement strand
CCTACTGTATTACAAGATAATAAGTATACTACTTTTTTCGGCTACAATTGTATTTGAGATAATAGGCTATCCACTACATATAACAATATGTACTTTGTTTTAATAAAGTCCTGAACTGTTACATAATTACTTAATTATACAAAATAGTTATTTTTTGGTATATTTTTTTGAAAAAAACCATATTATCCTGATTTTATTCGATATATTGGGAGAAAAATATGGATCATTTTAGGTATAGCGGGATCTACCCGCACTTGGCAGTTACCAACGAAGGCCATTCAGAATGCGGAATTGGAACAGTAGTTTATTGGGCCGAAAAACTTTGGTTTATAACATATCCGTCCAGCGGGTACAAGGGAGATGATAATAAACTTTGGTCCATAGATAAAAACCTAAACATGATAGCTCATCCTAAAAGCGTTGGCGGTACTCATGCAAACCGAATGATCCATAAAGAATCAAACCAACTTATAATCGGTCCTTATTTTATCGACAGCCGGGGTAATGTAAGAGCTCTTGATCCTGCCAAAATACATGGCAGGTTTACAGGCGCTGGCCGGCATCTTAAAGATCCAGCAAATTTGATTTATCTCAATACAATGGAAGGCGGACTTTATGAAGTAAATGTCAATACATTGGAATTTACAGAATTACGACGAGATATGACAGAAATATGTTTAAATCCCGATATACTTCAGAATTCTGAAATTAATCTGCCCGGGACCCATGGCAAGGGCGGATATACCGCTCAGGGCCGTTTTTATTTTACAAACAATGGATCGAGCGGTGTTCTCGCTGAATGGGATGGACTTAATAATGCGCAAATGAAATCATCCTGGAAGATTGTTGACCTTCAAAGATACACTGAAGTAACCAGCCCCGGCGGCTTAACAGGAGAAAATAAAGAAACAGATCCTGTTTGGTCATTGGGATGGGATGATAAATCACCTTTTATAAATCTTCGGCAGAACAATACCTGGCATCGTTACCGTTTACCAAAAGGTAGTTATACCCAGGATGCAGATCACGGATGGTTTACCGAATGGCCGCGCATCAGGTTTCTGCAGGGATTTGGAAATTTGATGTGCGAACATGGTTTGCTCTATAAGTTTCCTGATAATTTTTCATTGGGTAATACAGGCGGAATCTGTCCAATTAGTATGCATTTAAAAATGATAGCAGACTGGGATAATTTCAATAACGAGTTCATATTTGCATGTGATGATGCGTCAATGTTTGATAATGCTATACTGGGGCGCCAACAGTCAAATGTCTGGTTCGCTACTGCAGACGATTTGAAAAAACTTGGACGTCCATCCGGATGGTGCGGGATTTATCTGAATGAAACCCTGGAAGGCGGCATACCTTCGGAACCGGTTCTATTTACCGGTTTTGATCACCATGTACTGCATATACAATCCGGACATTTTACAAAAACAAAATTTATTATAGAAGCTGACAAAGACGGATCCGGGAAATGGGAAAATATCGCAGAATTAACCGTTCCTCCTTACGGATATATACACCATTGTTTTGATCCATCGGTAAAAGCTGAATGGATTCGCTTAAGACCTTACGGGGATTTTATAAAAATGCGTGCATCCATGGATTATTTACCTGCAATACGGCCGGCAGCAGATAAATCACTTGTAGAAGGTATTTCCGTAAAATCTGATTCAAGCACCCCTGCTATGCTGCATGTAGCAGAAGATGAAAGTATGAAACTTCATTTGGTAAAAAATGGAAAGGTATTTGAAATTGACAGCAGCCTGGAACTGCATAAAATAGATGATACAGCTTTGTTAAAACATGTTGAAAACTCTGCAAGAATTAAAAATATTATTAATGTTGATGATAAATCAGTTTATATTCCGGGACCTGACGGTACAAGTTTTAGGCTACCCAAAGCAGATTCATCGTGGGCAGCGCCATACGGACGTACAATAAGGGAAGTAGTTACAGAAAGAGAACTCATTAATATCTGTGGAACAATATTTGAACTGCCCCGTCATGAATCCGGCGGGTTCCGCAGAATTAAACCTGTAACCTCACATAATTTATATATAGAAGATTTCGCTTCCTGGCGGGGGATGCTGGTTTTGGCCGGTGTTACAGGATCAGGAAAACATTGTATTTTATCAAAGAATAATGAAGCTGGAATTTGGCTTGGCAATGTGGATGACCTCTGGAATTTTGGACCACCGCGCGGTATTGGCGGCCCTTGTAAAAATACACCAATGAAGGCAAAAATACCGGGAGATCCTTACCTGATGGCCGGTTATTTAAATAAATCTGTTATCTTTTCACATGATTCAAGCGAAGAGGTAGAATTTACTTTGCTGGTAGATTTTATGGCTGATGACAAATGGAGTGTATATAATCACATTATGGTTCCGGCAGGGAAGACAATTCAATATAAGTTCCCTGACGGATACAGTGCCCACTGGATTAAGATTACCGTAAGCAAAGACTGTAGTACAACAGCGATATTTACCTACGAATAAGGAACAACAGATGCGCGGAATCAAAAAAACATTGCAAAAAGCATGGTATTTACGCGCATCATATTTAATGGTTCTGCCTGGCCTCGCCTGGTTCATATTATTCCGGTATGTACCAATGTACGGGGCAGTAATTAGTTTTAAAGATTATAACCTGAAGGCAGGAATTCTTGGCAGTCCATGGGCTGATCCATTATTTAAATATTTTACTACATTCTTCAATTCTCCATATTTTTTACAGTTAATGTTTAATACGCTGATCCTCAGCGTGGCAAAACTGGTAATAGGTATGAGTCTCGCGGTGATACTTGCTTTACTGTTGAACGAATGTACAAATAAATATTTTATGCGTGTAGTTCAAACTCTTACATATATCCCTCATTTTTTCTCCTGGATCATTGTATATGGTATTGTCCTTGTATTTCTTTCAGAAAGCGGAGGTTTAATAAACCAGATCTGGGTTAAAATGGGTTTTGGCACTATTCCTTTTCTTTCTTCCCCGGTTTATTTCCGCCAGGTTTTGGTTTTTTCAGACGTATGGAAAACAACAGGTTGGAATGCAATAATATATCTGGCAGCAATGACGGGCATAGATCCTTCACTTTATGAAGCAGCGCGTATTGATGGTGCTTCGCGTATCCGTCAGATGTGGCATATTACCTTACCGGGAATCCGACCCGTAATTGTAGTTTTATTAATACTGAGGCTTGGATCAGTTCTGGATGCAGGATTTGATCAGGTCTACGTTTTTTATAATCCTCTTGTTTACTCGGTATCTGACATAATTGATACCTGGGTATTCCGTACAGGACTGGAGCAATTGAATTTCAGCCTGGGAGCAGCTGTTGGTCTTTTTAAATCCTTAATTGGTATAATAATGATTGGAGGGTCTAATATAATTGCCAAGCGGTTGGGAGGCCAGGGTCTATGGTAAAAGGCCTGGCAGACAAAATTTTTGACACAGTAGTTTTTATACTTCTCGGATTGATTGGGGTTGGAGCTCTATTCCCTCTTTTATATGTACTTTCAGTTTCAATGACACCCATATCAGAAGTACTTAAAGGAGGTTTTTTAATAATTCCCAAAAAAATAACCTGGGCTGCATACAAAGAAATTTTAAATACACCATTGATCCCGCGATCAATGTACGTAACGGCATTCATTACAGTAGTCGGTACACTTATTTCATTATTTCTAACAGTTTTAATGGCCTATCCCTTGTCCAGGCATGAACTTCCAGGACGTTCCATAGTTGTTTTTTTGGTTGTGTTTACCATGCTTTTTAGCGGCGGAGTTATTCCAACCTATATACTTGTAAGGAACCTTGGGTTAATTAATTCAATTTGGGCAATGATTTTACCTGGCGCAATGTGGACTTTTAACGTTGTACTTGCAAAGAGTTTTCTCGAAAATCTGCCTAATGAACTAATAGAAGCATCACGTATCGATGGTGCAGGAGAAAGTATTATCTTGATACGGATAGTACTACCCCTTTCTCTGCCAATGATCATGACTATAGGTCTTTACTTCGCTGTAGGGCAGTGGAATTTGTTTTTTGCCGGAATTATGTATATTACAAAACCCAATCTGTATCCATTACAGGTAATAATCAGGCAGATTTTAATGCAATCACAAAATTTAGCAAATAACCCTGATGTTATTATTCCTACCCGTACAATGCAGATGGCAGCTATCATTGTAGCCAGTGTTCCCATGCTCCTGGTGTACCCTTTTATACAGAAGTATTTTACAAAGGGGATTTTTTTGGGGGCAATCAAATAATTTTATGGAGGTATTAAGATGAAAGGGAAAGCAAGTATTACAGTTGCTGTTCTATTGGTTTTGGCATTGTATTTTACAGGATTCATTTATGCCGGAGGAATTCAGTCAACCTCACCGGCAACGAGTCAGGGGCCAATCGCAATTGAAATTTTTGAAGGTATAAGTGTAATCTTACCTTCTCCTGCTCAAGATCCTATATTACAGGGATTACAAAGCAAACTGGGCATAACACTCAATATGAATACGACACTTGGGGGGAATGATTATAGGAATCAATTAAATATTCGAATAGCAGGAAATGATATGCCTGATGTCGCATGGATGATTAACAGAACCGATTTAGTCAAGAATGCTAAAGACGGGACAATATTGGAACTTACACCATACTTAAGCAGACTTGGACAGGTAACAAGTTATCTTGGCGCGGATTACATGGCAGCCGGACTTGTTGATGGAAAGTTGTTTGCCATCTGCAAAGCTCCAAATATTCCCTACAGTACTTATATTATCCGTAAAGATTGGCTTGATGCACTGAATCTCAAGGTACCGCAGACAATGCAAGAATTCAAAGATACTGCTGTTAAATTTGCCAATGAAGATCCTGATCATAATGGTGTAAAGGATACTATTGGAATTTCCGGTGGAACCTGGAATGCATTTCAATACATATTTGGCGGTTATGGTATAGGAGCTCCGGGGCAGTATTATGTTAAAAATAATACCTTGATCAATGCCTTGTTCGAACCTGACATGCCTGTTGCACTTGGTGAAATAAAAGCATTAATTGATACAGGATGTGTTGATCCGGAATTATTTACTGTAACTGACAGTAACCTAAGACTTGAAAAAGCATGGCAAGGAAAAATAGGAATCCTATATGATCAATGGGTTAATGTTTCCAAGAATATTGGTCCAATCAAGGAAGTAAATCCAAATGCTAACTGGATACAGATTGCTATTCCTCAAGGTCCGAAAGGCAATTATGATAGTTCAGCTTCATATTATACATCAGGGCTTTTAAGTTTCGGTGCACATCTTGCCAAGGATGAAGCAAAACTTAATAAAGTAATAGATTTATTCAATTATGTTGCTTCACCTGAAGGATTACGTCTTGTCAGTTATGGCATTGAGGGAGTGCATTACAATGTTGAAAACGGAAAAATAGTAACTACACCGAGAAGGACAGCAGAAGGTGGTTATTTTTGGGCTTATCAGTTTGTGGGACGTGATGAAATGGAATATTTACCTACATCTTTTGTTGGATGGGATAATGAAATCAAGTTTGCAAATGATCAGCCTCGTTTACGTAATCTGGAAGCATTTTTCCTACCACCGGATGGGTATAATAAAGCAGATATGGACAGGTATATATCAGATGAATTGGTAAAATTTATTTATGGACGCCGCCCTATAGCTGAATATCCTCAGTTTCTTAACGAACTGGAAACTATGTTTAAGGACAGTGTTTATATGCAAACCTATGTGGAGCAGGCTAAGTCCTTTGGTTTCATTAAATAAGACCTAAACAAAAGAATATAGTTACAGTTTATTTTTTTTAATATAACCGGTGCGTTTCTTTACAAGGAACCACCGGCTTCATATTTGGGAGGATGAAGTAACGTTTAATGAACGAAACCAGAATTTTGCGTGTTATGGCCATTGATGATGATGCTCCTGTCAGGGCAAGCCTTAAGCAGTTTGACTGGAAAAGTGTTAATGCGGAATGGGTAGATGAAGCCAATAACGGTCAGGACGGATTAAATAAATGCAGAGAACTGCGCCCAGATGTTGTTTTTCTTGATATAGTAATGCCCATTATGGACGGATTAACAATGCTTTCGTATTTACGTGATGAATTACCCCATGTTTATGTTATTATTCTGACCTGTCATCAGGATTACTCATACATGCGTAAGGCTATGCAATTAGGCGCAAATGATTATATTCTAAAAATAAATATAGATAATAACGAATTATTTAGAGTAATGAAAAATCTTGATCAAAGAATAAGACTTATGTGGGATGGGCAAGATAATGATGATATAAGGAAACTTTTATCCAGATCCGCAGCTTTTCAACAATGGTGGCAATTCAACAATACCCATTATGTCCCATTTACCGGATCTGCCAAAGTTTTAATATTAGTTTTAAAAAAAAGTATCCTGGCTTCAGAAGCATTCTTTATTGTAAATGGACCGGAACGGGAACTTTATCCAAAAATATGGTATATTCTGGATATGACTAAACTGGTCTTGTTTTTCCCGCCGGATATTTCAGAGGACTGTTTTTATAAATATGCAGCTCAGTTGGCAGCTTTAAATATTGAATTAATGCCAAAAATTATTACAGGCGGAATTGTCAATGAAAATTCTGACCTTCATAAAACTTTGACAGATATTTTAACATTGATAAAATTACTATTTTATAAACAACCCGGAGAAATTTTGGAATCATCAAATGATAAATTTTCAGATTTGTCACAGCAAGAAGAGAAAAATCTAATGGCCCATTGGAAAAATTATCCTTTGCAAGGGCGCTTTGAAGATTTCCTGCAAGGGTTTTTTAAAGATTGGGCACAAAAACAGCAAATTGATCCACAGCAACTTAAACGAATCATTGTCTCACTTTATATAGATTGGGTAGGTGACGCACAAAGTCTTACAGAACAGGCGATTATTGAATTTTTCCAGACTGAAGCTTTTTCTTTGGATGAACTGATTGAAAGTACAATAGAATGTCTTTGTTCAGGTGAATTGGCTCAAAATTTACTCAGATGGGAAATACGAACAGCTTTGAAATTCATTAATAATTCTTATAAAGAAAATATCTATCTTGCAGACGTGGCAATGCCTTCAGGCCTAAGTCCAAATTACCTAAATTATTTGTTTCAAAAATATTTTAACGTCACTGTTAATGAATATATATTACGTTTCCGTATTGATAAAGCAAAAGAATTATTGAGAAGTTCTACCGAAAAAATATATGAAATCGCTGAACGCATAGGTATTCCCAATTACCGGTATTTTTCTTCCTTGTTTAAAGAACAAACCGGGCTAACGCCAAAAGCTTATCAAAAAAGTTGTATGGGAAAATCAAATCATGTATAAAGGAATAAAATTCATCAGAGATTGGAGTATGTCAGCGCGTCAGTTCCTGATATTTTTATTCTTTGCATTTTTGATTTTTTCTATTTTACAAGTCAGAACCATTATAAACACGGCTCATACCATAAAACAAAGTGAATTGAATCGTTACCAAAGCACAGCCGAAGATGCTTCGCGCTACCTTGATCATTTAATGGAAAGCATCAATGGAGTACTTATTTCGCAGAGTGCCAATTGGAGTGTTTTCCTGCCGGGACGGGAAGATGAAGCTCTGGATCTGCTGAGAAAATACAACGATTACGGAGTATTAGGTATAAAGGTAATGTATTTTTGCCGCAGTGATGGAACAATACTCTGTGGAAAACAAGTACTTTTTGATATCTTTGGTAATCCTTATATTAATAAGTTCTATGATGAAATGAAGATATATACATATGGGATCAGGTATACAGACCCCTATTATACTTATTTTTCACAAAATGCTATTTCTGCCTGTTCGATTGTCAGGGATTCCGGAGGTAATTCACTAGGTGTATTGATTGCTGAATGCAGCATTGACACACTTCAAAAAGCGCTAAATGTTTACCTGGCAACTAATGAATACAGCTATGTTTTATTAACACCCAAAGGAAACATTATTACATATTATGCCAATAAACTTTTTTTACCCACAATTGCCCATACCTGGCCGCCGAAACTTACATCAGAGATAATGGAAACTATTACAGCAGCAGATGCAGGATTTATAAATTATAAGGATGGAATACTGATTTTTAGTTCATTTAATAATAAATTCGGATGGCATCTGGCGGCTCTCATCAATACAAATCCATTGAATGCGTCTATAAATGCATTATACAGGAATATGGTATTGGAATTATTGGGATATTTTATAATATTGGCTCTGACATCTTTTGGCCTGACAATATGGCTAATGCGCCCAATCAGAAAAATAGTATTGAGGATGCGTTCAATTAATAATATATCAGATCTTTCTGAAATAGAAGAAAGCCAAGCCGGTGAAGTCGGGAAATTGATTGATAGCTACAATTTTATGATGCGCAGTATTACCCAGTTAAAAAATGACTGCCAGTCATATGAGTTAAAAATGTTACGGAGCCAAATTGGGCCGCATTTCTTATACAATACCCTTTCCTGTATAAGTTTAATGGCCAAGCAGCAACGAATTGATGATGTACAATCAATGATACGTTCGTTAATCAATCTTCTGTCATTTAGTTTTGACCGGCATGATGAATTTGTATCCTTAAATTCAGAAATTAAAAGTGTAGAAAATTATATTGATATTCAAAAAATGCGTCTGGACATGAATTTTTCTTTTATAGTTGATGAAGATCAAAAATCTATTGATTGTTTTATTCCAAAATTAACTTTACAGCCAATTGTAGAAAATGCTATTCTGCATGGTGTTTTACCAAAAACAACCTCAAATAAAAAAATTTATCTCCGTACTAAATGTTATGGAGCATTACTTGTAATAATGATTGTCGATAATGGCATTGGTATGTCTGACAAAACAATCAAAAATGTAATGGAAACAGAAGATAGTATAATGGATAGGGATAAATTTTCAGGAATAGGAATATATAATGTAGATAAGCGTATAAAGCTATATTATGGTAATAATTACGGAATAAAGATTAAAAGCCGTCCTAATATTGGTACCATTGTTCGTTTATCATTGCCTATATAAGGTTAATCGGAACCATATTTACAAAACACAATATTTCAGTTATAAGCAGATTAATATGCCGTCAATCACAATCAAAGATGTGGCCAGAGACGCGGGAGTTTCGGTTGGCACTGCGTCCATGGTGCTGAATAAAAAGGGCAAGGTTAAGGACAGCACCCGCGAAAAAGTCATGGCCGCGGTCAGTAAACTCAATTTCCATCCCAACAAGTACGCGCGTTTTCTTGTGAACAGGCAGACAAAAACCATCGGGCTCATTATTACTGATATAGCCAATCCGTTCTTCGGTACGATTATTGATTATGTCCAGGAGGAACTTGCCCTAAACGATTATGATTTAATGCTTGGTATTACAAAGGGGAATATCGAGAAGGAACAGCAGTTTATTAACAAATTCCTGGAAATGCAGGTTGACGGGGTGCTTCTGGTGCCGTCGCATAAACAGGCGCCCAATACGCCGCACCTGGAAAATTTAAAAAGCCGGAATATCCCCTTTTGTTTTATTACAGCGTACTATACAAATGTAAACGCACCCTGTGTTATGACCGATCTGTCGGAAGGGTCCTATATGCTGGCGAAGCATCTTCTTAATACCGGCCACCGCAAAATTATTTATATCGTCGCCAACAGAAACATTCCGGTTTCAAACCTAAGGGTCGAGGGATTCTTAAGGGCTTACAAGGAATCGGGATTTTCGTATACATCCGACAGTATAGTAATCAGCGAGCCGAGTTTTGGGGGCGGTTATGACGCTGCCGCAAAATATAAAAAAGGAAACCTGCCGGACGCGATCATGACAATGAACGACATAATGGCCATGGGTGTATTGCAGTATTTAAAAAAGGAAAAAATAAAAGTACCCGGCGATGTCTCGGTCGCGGGTTACGATGATTTGATTTACTCGTCAATTCTGGAGACTCCGCTGACAACTGTCATGCAGCCCATGGAGCCGATGTGCCGCAAGGCTGTTGAGCTGCTGCTTAAAAAAATAGAGTCCCCGGATCAGGTAAACGAAAGGATCCTGCTGCAGCCGGAACTGATCATCCGCGGTTCAACAGCGGTCCGCAAGGGCAGCGGTAAATAGCGTCTGCCAATGGCAAATAGCGTATTTGCAAAGGCAGTTACTTAACAGCAAATGGCTTCCGTTAGGCGGGGCAGCCTGGCCTACCCAGCCATCTGCACCAGCCCCGACATTGCCAGCGCTATCAGCACAAAAACAAAAAGCGAGACTCCGGTATAGAACCAGTCCTTTCTCTTGGCAAGCAGATAAATTGCAGGTATTAGGGACCATAATGTAACACTGCACCCAATCGTAATTCCCAGCAAACCAAAACCGTCCGGAGTAAAAAAATTCTTTATGAACAGCGGCCAGAAGTCACCTGTTTTAAAAGGCGTGCCGGCCGCGGCCCAGATATCAACAGCCTTTTTGCCGTCAAACATCGCGCGAAAAACCAGGTTAGGATTCAGAATATTCTTTGATGGGAAAAGCAGTATAAGCACGGGAGCTATAAGGGCGATTATGCAGACTGTAATAGAAATCCAGTGAACCATAATGCCGTACCATACCTGGTAGTCATCAACGATGTTATTTTTAAGTTCATTGTTTTTCATGAGCGGAACCTCCGGCTTTGGCTGTATTTTGTGTAAACAAAATAATTACTATATCAACAGCCATTACAATACAGAAGAAAATAATTGAAACGGAGCCGGGCACCTTTTGCATGGCGCCGAGTTTGGCAAGGCCGTCAGTTATAAGTCCAAAACTGGTAAAAACCATTATGCCGATAAGGATAATCCGGATTACCGTGACCTTGGCTTTAACCATAACCAGCGCGCCGACATAACCGCCGACAACCTGGCCGCTTAGCCACGGCAGCACAAAGAGAGGTATAATGGCGCCGGCCAGCATATAGGGCCAGACCGCCACGCAATCCACCATTCCCAAAATTATACTGCTGTTGGCTGCCGCGACTTTTAACGGCACTCCAAGGACCAGATTCTGGACAGGCGTGATCGCCCAGCCTGCGCCCATTCCAAAAAACCCGCCGATAAAACCGATTAACAAAACACAACCCATGCCGGGCAGTATGCGGGTAATTTTAAAAGTATAGGTTTTGCCGTCGGACTCTTCGAAATATGTGTGATCCAGTTTTAACCATTTGGTAATTACGTCCACATTTTTGATATCCGGCCAATCCATATTCTTGCCGCCGAAGAATAAAAACAGCGCCACTCCTATAAGGAGGACACCAAGAAGCATCCTGGTTACTCCGTCGCCTGCAGCACCGAACATGTTCGCAAGGTAGATCGCGCACTGCGCGCCGAACAGCGCTCCAATACCCTGACTGACACACAGCGTCGCGCACATTTTATAATGCCCGATGCCCTTCTTCATAAAGATGCCTGTGGAAATAATTCCGCCGAACATCGCGAAGATAAGTCCGGTAGCCCGGATTACAACACTGTCAATCGGTGTAAACACCATCATTACCGGTGTAAAAATTACGCTGCCGCCGATGCCGGCAAGAACGGAAACAATGGCCAGCGCGAAACTGATTAAAAAAAACGCGAGCAGCCACAAAAAAATTGTGTTGTCTCCCATCTCACCCGGCGCGGGAGTTCCCGCCAGATACGAAATAATTGACAGCCCTATATATGAAATTACAACGGCCCCGCCCATGATCAAAAGTTCCAGCCACGGCGGCCGGAATAACTTTGCTTTTGAAATGCTCAATGTATCACCCTTTTTTGTTACACGGCAGAAATTTCCAGCATAAATGCACCCTGCCGCGGAACATAAAAAGTTTAACTTATCAGTGAAAGTTTTTCAACTGCCCGATGGATATTTGCCCGATGGATATTTGCAGCTCACCGAATATTAACCGCTGGCTGTATGCCAGCAGAATAGTGCGGCTATTAATTTATATCACGCAAAAATTTTTCTGCAAGCAATTCATTATTGCGGCCTTTGTCGGTTCGTATCCGGTCAATTACACGCATTGCCACAGGTCCTCCGGAGGTTGCGGATTTATTAAGATGATCAATATCGGTCAGCCCGGATCTCCACAGCAGAAGAATTCTGCTCAAAGCCGCTGTAACGCCGGCATATCCGGGATCCGCCGCAAGGTTTTTGGTTTCGCCCGGATCGTTTATGCGATCAAAAAGCCGGAACACATTATCGAAGTAATAATGTTCGAGTTTCCATTTTTCTGTAACAAGGGCCAGAGAGCCGTAGAGCGAAGCAGCGGCAAAATGCCTTGGCAAATCTTTGCCGTCAGCAAGGGGCGTAAAAAGATCAAAACCGTTGGCATTATCAAAGATCCCTCCGCCGGCCGCGGTAATAGTCGGAGCAAGATCAACATGGGAAGCGAATCCGCAATTTTGATTTTGAGGAAGAACACCTGGCAGGCTCATGATAAAGGGGACACGTAAACTTTGATCGTAATAATTATGCTTGTCATTGAAACCGTGATCAAAAAGCTGCAGCCCGTGGTCGGAAGTAAAAATTACCAGTGTATTTTTGCGCAGTCCCGACGAATCCAGATAATCGATGAGCCGGCCCACAAGGGAATCAATGTAGGCAGCGGACCGGTAATACAGTTCGCGGTACGAAACCATTTCATCAATACTTAATAGATCGGCTATGTTACCCTGGGCTTCGTGGACATTGTCGGGGAATATTTCATTTTTTTGATTATTATTGGGCAGTCCGCAGAACTGTTTTAATGAATTGGGCAAAGTCTCCCATTCACCGGAGCCAAACAAAGGCGCAGGAATTTTATTCCTGAATATATCGTCTGTCATCCATCTTCCGGGCGGATCAATGGGGGAATGCGGACTTAACAGTGAACAAAACGCGAAAAATGGATTGTTATTTTTTTTAAGTTCTTCAAGGGACTCGATTGTTTTATCCACAATGAGCGACTCAAGACAGTATTCCTCGGGGACCGGGTTTGGATGGGATGATGAACGGCTGTACCCATGCAGTGCCATCTGCCGCGCAAAGATATCATCGCCTTTGGAATTTTTTTCGCCTTTGGTAATTAACTTTATTTCAAAAGAATCCGGTATGGGGCCAAAATGCGTTTTCCCGGCCATTAACGTAGAATACCCGGAATTTTTAAGTGTATCTGTAAAAAACAAAAGATCATCCCGGCGTTCCAGGCCGTTCTCCGTGCAGCCGTGAAGCGGAGCATGGAGTCCGGTCATCATTGAACAGCGCGCCGGCATACAAACCGGCGCACAGGAATGCGCCTGGCTGAACAGCACGCCGCTTTTTGCCAGACTGTCCAGATTGGGTGAATACGCAAAAGGCGAACCCATGCAGGAGAGTGAATCTGTCCGCTGGGAATCGGAAGTTATGAGCAATATATTGTACCTGTTTTTGTACCCTGCGGACATTTTAATTCTCCTATTATTTCATCGTCTTGGTAAGATACCTGTCATACGCGGTCTGCTCTGACTTTAAAAGATCGGGCAGCCCCATCGTATTGACTGTCGCCACATAAGCGTCCCAGCGGCTTAGAGGTTCTGCGCCGGTGATAAACTTAAGGGTCATTTCATCAACATAGGTGTTAATTTCTGACAGAACTTTGGTGCGCAGATTCTGTTCCGACATATTGAGCTGATAGGGCGGAATATTCAGGACTGTATCAACATTGGGATCATCTGCCCAGAGGAAACGCGAGGCCAGAGAAGCGGGGCTGATCAGCAGATTCGCATGGCATATTGTATCCAGAATAACATACTTGGGTGCAAAATGCATTTTATAAATATAGCTTGCCTCTTCTGTACCGAATTTTGGATTATGAAGCATCAGGTCATTATAAACTTTTTTACCGTCAATGACATTGTAGTTAAGCCCTTCAACTCCCCAGTTCATCAGATCAATGCCGTCCGGGGTCCAGCCGTAGTTAAGCCAGCGGAGGGCGGCTTCCTGATTCTTGCTGCTGGAGGCAATGACTGCCATGCGGGTATCCTTGCCTGTCAGCGGCCATATGTCTACGTCATTGTGGTGGAGCTGCTGTCCGGGAGTTACGCGCGGATAGGGAGCAGATGTAACTTTATAACCCAAAGTATCACCGCGGTTGTAATTGGCAACGATGGGGCCGATCTGCATGCCGATTTTGCGGGCATCAAATAGCGCGTTAGCCTGGTTAACATCAAGGCTGGTAAAATCCTTGGAAATATAACCGGCGGCATACCAGCGGTTCATCATTTCGAGGTATTGCCTGAATCCCGGCTGCACCTGCCCAAACTGCAGTTTCCCGCTTAAGTCCTTGTAAAGGCCGGGAATCACGTCAAAAGCGCCGACAAACATTTTTATGTAACCGTTGCGCGAAGGCATAAAGGGCACAATGCCGGCCGCGGCCATTTTTGGGAACATCGCGTCATAATCAGATATTAATTTGGGAATATCAGAATTGATTTGGTCCAATATATCCTGCCGCAGAACTACTCTTGTAAAGGGCGGGTCTCCCATCGGCTTATACGCGTAGACAGCGCAAATTTTTCCTGCGTCATCGCTTACTTCCCTGTAGAATTCCGGATCATCCTTAATGAACTTCATATAGTCCGGAGCATACTGCGGAATAAGGTTTGTCAAATCCGTGAACAGACCGTCATAAAGCCCCTGGAACTCGCCGCCTTTGTAGTAGTCTGCGCATGCGATTATGTCGGGCAGATCACCTGACGCCATAAGCAGATTGAACTGCTCACGTTCCATTCCGGAAGCCGGATGAATCCATTGAATCTTTATACCAGTGCGTTTTTCCATTTCCTGGTAAGCTGTATTTTCAGCATAGGATTGAATAAACTTCGAAGCAGCCGCATTCAAAATAGTCCAATAACGCAGGGTAATCGAACCGTCAGTAGTAATGGGATAACCGGAAGCTGTCATCCCTGCCGGCCGTGACGCTGCGGTTGAACCGCCTGCACTTTGGGCTCCGCCCGAAGCAAAAATCATTGACGCCGCAAGAAGCAGCATCAACACTAAACCAATTCTCTTCATAAAAACTCCTATAACACGGTTTATTCCGCCTTTAGAATTGACGGACCGCATAAAAATATAAACAGGAAACAACGTTTCCCAATAAAGCCTATTCCTTAAGCGAACCAAGCATAACGCCGGTCATAAAATAACGCTGCGCAAACGGATACGCGACCAAAATCGGCACTGTAGAAATAATTATGGTTGCGTATTTTATTATTTCATCCAGAAAGAAAACATTGGCGTCCGGATTTACGTTTCCGGATACCGAGTTGGCGATTAAGATTTCCCTTAAAAAAAGAGAAAGCGGGTACTTGCCCCTGTCCTGTATATAAATCATCGCGTTAAACCAGGAGTTCCAGTGGCCTACAGCGTAAAAAAGCGCCATTACAGCCATTGTGGCTTTGGCGACAGGTAGGAATATTCTGAACAGGATTACCAAATCGTTTGCCCCGTCAATTTTGGCGGATTCACCAAGACTGTTGGGAATTGCCTGGAAGCTTGTCTTCATCACAATGAGGTTCCATGTGGCAATGGCGCCCGGAAGTACTATGGCTAACCGGGAATTGTAAAGGCCAAGAGCACGGACCAGAAGGTAACTGGGTATTAAGCCTCCGGAAAAATACATGGTAAAGACTATACCGACAGTAATGGTACGCTTGAACATATAATTGGGACGGGAAAGTGCATAAGCGCCCAGACTGGAACACAGCATGTTTACCAGCGTCCCGATTATTACATAATAAATGGTATTGAAATAACCTGTATAAATATTCCTGTTGCTAAAAACTATCTGGTATCCCTTGAGCGAAATTCCCTGAGGTTTAAGCAGTACGCCGGTATGAACCATAAGTTTTAACGGATCGCTTATGGAAGCAAAGAAAACATGAATCATCGGATACAGACATATCAGGGCCAGGAACCCGGTAATTACATATATAAAAACTATAAAAATCCTGTCGCCGCCTGTTAACTTTTCAGTCACGCAATACTCCTTTTTACTACCGCTTCTTCTTACCAGAGACTTTCATTAATGGTTCTTCTGGCTATTTGATTCGCAAGAACCAGAATAGTAAGGTTTACAATTGAATTAAAAATTCCTACAGCGGAACCAAAACTGTAATCCATCTGAATAAGCCCGCGCCGGTAAACATAGGAAGAAATAACATCAGATGTATCATAAATAAGCGGACTGTAAAGAAGAATAATTTTTTCAAATCCCTGGGTCAGAATATTTCCCAGGCGCATAATAAGCTGGACTATAATAACAGGTACAAGGCTTGGAAATGAAATATGGATCATGCGCTGAATCCGGGTAGCCCCGTCAATGGAAGCTGCTTCGTAAAGGCTCAGGTCAACAGTACTCAGCGTTGCAAGATAAATAATGCTGCCCCACCCAATCGTCTGCCATACGCCGCTGGCTGTAAAAATGGTCCTGAACAGTTCTTCCCTGGCCAGCAGATTTGAACGCTCAACTCCGAACATAGCCAAAAAATCGTTAAAAATACCGTCGGTGCGGCAAAAGGTCTGGAGCAAACCGCAAATGACAACCAATGAAATAAAATGCGGCATATAACTGATGGTTTGTACCGCTTTTTTATAGTATTTATGGTTTATTTCGTTAATAAACAGCGCAAGGATTATGGGCGCGGGAAAACCAAAAATTATCTGGTAAACATTGAGCAGTATTGTATTTCTGATCAGGCGCAATACATACGGACCGCTGAAAAAATCCATAAAATTCCTTAGGCCTATCCATTGGCTTTTTAAAAAGCCCAGGGCAGGTTTATAATCCTGGAACGCAATAACTGCGCCGCCCATGGGTATGTAATGGAAAATTACATAAAAACCTACCACAGGGATAAGCATCAGGTAGATATATTTATTATTCCGGTAATTTATTACCCATCGCTGAAAAAAAGATTCATTCTCTGTCATTGGCAGCCGTCCTTTCAATAATCCTGTCTTTGGTCCAGTTTTTTTCGTACCAGCAGCATGTTTCAAAAGTATCCCCGATGCTTTCCATTTTGGCGAGCATGGCCTTTCGCAGCCCTGTTTTTAATCTGGCAAAGGCCGGGTCATTTGCCAGGTTTTTAATCTGATACGGATCGTTTTTATTGTCAAACAATAATTCGGATTTGTCAGAAAGATATTGGGCATAGGTATACTGTTTGGTGCGCCAGGCGCGCCACTCGTAGCCGTCTTCGAATATTGCGGTGGCTCCGGTGCCCATCATAAGCGCGCCGTCAGGTTCTGCTGCGCCGGGTGCTGCAGCGCCCGGTTTGCGCATTATAGCGCCGCTCAGATCGGCGCCCTCAGATTCGGCAGGTACCGGTAAATCCATCATCGACAAAAGAGTCGGCATTATATCAACGGTATTGAGACAGACATCGGAAGCGCCGCCTTCTTCAAGAACGCCGTTATACCTGACAAGGAAGGGAACCCGAACCGCTTCTTCGTAGAAAATGTTTTTTGCCCTGCGGCCGTGCGCGCCGAACAGCTCGCCGTGATCAGATGTAAATAAAATTATTGAATTGTCGTAAAGCTTTAGTCTTTTGATTTCGTCCATGAGCCGGCCGATGTTGTAATCAAGGTTGGCGGTCATCGCGTAATAAACGCGTATCCATGACAGCAAGTCCCTGCGTTCCTTTTCGTTTAATTTGGCCCAGTTATCCGCGTAGGGATCGTTTTGCGGCAGGTAGTTTTTGGGAAGGTTAAAAACAATATTGTTAAACAGTTCCAGGTATTTGCCGGGTACGTTCTCGTGAACCCAGGGATCATGGGGCGTGCCAAGAGAAAGGAAAAGGGCAAAGGGCTTTTTGGCGGCGGAGAGCCTTTCAAGCTGCGCGATTGCCATATCAGTCTGAACATCCGGTTCATAACCTTTTGCATAAATTTTTTTCGGAGTATCAAGGTGGTAATATGCGGCCGCGCCGTAGTAATTATGATGAAAATTATAGTGGGCGAAGTATCCGTCAAAGCCAAGACGGTCCGGGCCGGGCGGAACAAATGAATTTGCCGGATCATAATGATTGCCAAGCTGCGCGGCCCACATATGCCACTTGCCGATATAGGCGCTCTCGTAACCGCCTTCGTTTAATATATGCGCAAAGCAGTGTTTGTGATGCCCTGGGTTGAGGCGGATCTCGTTAATCACCATGCCGGTGCTTGTCGTGTATTTACCTGTAAACAGACTTGCCCTGTACGGAGCGCAGACCGGATGGCCGGATACGGCGTTGCACAGGTCAAAGCTCTCCCTCCTGAACCTGTCGATGCACGGCGTTTTAGCGGCAGCGTCTCCTGTATAACCGCAGCTTGAATAACGGAGCTGATCGGCGAAGACATAGATCAAATTGGGTTTTTGCATATTGGCTTCCTGTTATTTATAATCACGCCACTTGGGCAAGACATTATGGGTTTGGGCCCAGCCGTACCAGCGGCTGCCAAGATCCTGTATAATATCGGGAAAAGAGGCGGCGATATTATTGAGTTCACAGGGGTCATCGTCCAGATTATATAATTCCCAAAGGCCTGTGTCGTATTTATGCAGAGCCTTGTACTGTCCGTGCCGGGCGCTGCAGTTTTCTTCATGTTCCCAAAAAAGATAACGGTCAATATTGCGTACACCAGTTTGGAAAAGAGGCCCAAGACTTAATCCCTCAAGCGGCGGGATTTGATTCCCGTGGTATTTTGCAGGATAATTTGCCCCGGAAACTTCCAGAATTGTAGGCATAATGTCGATGAGATGGCCGGTTTCCCTGACAAGACCGTGATATTTGATGCCGTCCGGCCAATGGGCAATTAGCGGCGTGGCAATTCCGCCCTCATGCACATAATGCTTGAACATCCTGAAAGGCGTATTGGACGCGTTGGCCCAGGCGCGGCCGTAGGAGATCATCAGACCGTGCTCCCTGCCTAAATCTGCCTGATTGATCAATTCTTTTGCGCCGGCTCCAAGCTCACCGCCTTCCGCGCACGCGCCGTTGTCGGACAGGAAAAGGATCAAGGTATTATCAAAAGAATTTTTTTCTTTAAGGAATTTGACCAGCCGCCCTACATTCCAGTCCATTCTTTCGATCTGCGCGGCGTAAACTGCCATACGCAGATCCATTTCGTCCTTTTTTTCTTTATCAAGATCGTCCCAGGCCCTTACTTCCGGATCGCGCGGAGACAGGGGGCAATCTTTTGAGATTATACCCAATTCGATCATTTTTTGACGGCGCTGTCTGCGCAGTTCATCCCAGCCGCACAAATATTTGCCGCGGTATTTTTTTACGATTTCCTCCGGCGCCTGCAGCGGCCAGTGAGGGGCGTTAAAGGCGAGGTATAAAAAGAAAGGATTGTCATCGTTTTTTTCCCGGATAAATTTTATGCCGTAATCGGTAAACGCGTCTGTAGTATAGTATGAAGGTTCATCGCATCCGATATGATCATGATTAAGCGAAAGGCGCTGCGGGCCAGAGGGTTTAAAATAATTTGTAGCGCCTGCCAGAATTCCGTAGAATCTCTCAAATCCCCTTTCGTTGGGAAGCTGATCGTACTCGTGCTGCCCAAGGTGCCATTTGCCGGAGATATAGGTATGATACCCGCTGTCGCGCAGAGCTTCGGCGTTTGTTACGCAGTTATGGTTTAAGAATCCCCGGTAGCCAAAAAGCTGCCTGTCAAAACCGGCTTTATCCATCGGCGGATTTGTCATGTGCCCAATACCTGCCTGGTGCGGGAAAAGCCCTGTCATAAGACAGGCCCGCGAAGGACAGCAGCGTGCTATATTGTAAAAATTGGTATGCGCCTGCCCGCCTGAGGCAAGGGCGTTTATATTGGGAGTGTTTATCTCGCTGCCAAAACAGCCAAGATCCGAATATCCCATATCATCGACCAGAATCAAAACTATATTGGGCCGCGGCAAACTGGAATGTGACAAATTGGAATTTGACAAAATACACCTCCTTATCTTAATTACAGCTTTTTATTAACGCTTCTTCTTAAATACACTATGTTTATCGCCTACGACTGCCAGCCGGTTTCCCCCGGTTATTTCCACAGCTTTTTCCGCTGTCATTTCTTTGCATGGATTAAGATATATTATCTGATCTTCCCTTAACCCGTCATAATATTTTTTAATATCCCAGCTTGCCCGATCGTTTATCTGAACAGCGCGCAATTCCTTCATTTCCCGGAATGTTTTTATATGCTGGGCGTGGCTGCCGCACAAATGGATCATGCCTCCATTGGGATACACTCCCAGAAGTTCGGCGTCATAAGCGGCAATATATTCATTGTAACATTCTGCGGAAATCAACGCGGTGGAGCATCCGCAAATCTGGCTGTAATCATAAGGCAGGGTCCGGTTTGCCGGTATTACAGGCTGCCTTTTTTGCACGGGTATTGTTTTGCGGTGCCATTGATGTATCGCGGTTAATGTATCGTTAATAATTTTAAGGTCATGCCTTACGGCATCTCCATCGGTCACCATGGCCGCGAGTACTTCCTCGCCGTATAAATTTATAATAATGTTGAGTGCGCAGGCAATTGTAGGCAGGCCGAACACAGGTACTTTCAAATCTTGTTCCAGGAAAAAAAGGCAGGCGCGTTTGGCAAGACCAAAAACTTCGTTATTTTCGAGATCCGGGTATTCCAGCGAACCTACCGGTTTTTTTAAAACATCGCTCCACCACTGTCCGTCCTTAAAAAAAACATTGGCGCCGAATATTTTGTCAACAAAATGAACTCCGTAAAGCGGATAATGGAAACAGACAGGGACAAAAACATTTTCATTTTCAGTCTCCCCTATTCTGCGGGCAAGGTCTTCCAGACATTCGATAGTCCATTCCTCAGGTTGATTATACATGTCAAGTTTGCTTTGGCCGGTAATTCCGCTAAGGCTGAATACATATTCATCAAGATAGGGATCGGGGGAACCGTTAAAAAGATTGGTCAGCCGGCCGATCCATTTTTTAAAATTCTGAACATAATAATCATCATTGAGAACGCTTCTGGCCTCATCTGATAACTTCATTCGGCAGCCGTCCCCTTTTTATTAATAATTGCAGTCAGATATCCAAAAAAAACAGGATTGTTTTTTACTTCATCAAGGAGGGCTTTGCGGTACTTGTTAATGTTTTCGATATGCGACGCAGGACAATGCGATGAATCGCCGGCAAGGTTAATATTTTCTCCAGGGTCGGCGGTCAGGTCATAAAATTCATCAGTATCGTCGGAATGTAAAATATATTTGAATTTTTTATCTTTTACCGAAATTACCGCGCGGTCTTCGCCGTCTTTTATTTTTTTAAAATCCGCAATGTCTTCGATGTATTTTGGGATTCCTCCGGGTATTGGCCCCTTCTTTATGTCCAAATCAAAAGACTGCGAAACAATATACTGCCTTTGGCCTATGGGAACGGCGTCAGTGCCTGTTGTATCAAGGCTTACATCCGCCGCCTGCGCAATTAACGGGAGAACATCGGTTATCGAAATCATGGCGTCATTTACAATGGATTCATTCAGATCCGGTATCCTTAAAACAAATGGAATCCGGTTTATTTCTTCGTACTGCATGGGACAGCCTTTTTCCAGAAGGCCGTGGGAACCCATCATGTCTCCGTGATCGGATATAAAACATACAACAGTGTTATCGTAAAGATTCCTTTGTTTTAAATACTGAATTATCTCACCTGCTTGATCATCGATAAGTTTACAAAAGCCCCAATAATGGGCGATGAGCCGCTTCCATTCGGCAGGAGAAAGGTCTTTGCAATGTGTATAAAAATGTTCTTTATAAACACTGCCGGGTTTACCATCAATACCCTTAAAAAAATTATCCGGCAGAATTACGTCTACCGGTTTATACATCGTGTCATAAGGAGCGGGCAGTACCATGGGGAAATGCGGGGCGACAAATGAACATACAGAAAAAAACGGCCCGCTTATTTTATCCATCGCCGCTTTCCATTGTCCGGTAATCCAGGGCTCAAGATAATCTTCAAGTTTATAGCGGGAGGTTCCGCAGGGCGCCCTGCCCGGAGTCTTAAGCAATTGACGTTCCTGCTGCGTAAGGTTTTCCAGATCAATATTATCCAGTGAATAACCTTTTTCTTTTAGATACTCCCGATATTCCGGAATTGTTCTGCCCCGGTCGCAGCCATTGATAACTGCGGGAATCGCGTTATAAAAATCAAACCCGAATTCCGCAGGCGTTGTTCCTGTTATGTGCCACTTGCCGGTATATTCGGTTGTGTAGCCCATATTCTTAAACTGCCTGATTAAATTGCCAGCCGCGTACTCCGGTTTCATGGGCCGCCAGTTCGCCAGCACTCCGTGATTATCCGGCCGCAGCGCAGTAAACAGGCTCACCCTGGAGGGGCAGCAAAGCGGGTATGAGGTATTGCAGTTGGTAAACCTGACGCCGTTTGCCGCGAGACTGTCAATGTTGGGCGTTTTTAAAACAGGGCTGCCGCAGCAGGACAGGGTATCAAAACGCTGCTCGTCGCTCATTATGATTAAAATGTTGTGTTTGCCTGTCAATTAAGTGACTCCCGCACTTCGGCTTCTATGTCTTCCGGATCCCTGCCCAGGCTTTTTACCAGCAGAGCGTGGAGTTCTTTTATTAACGGAGCATAACGAAGGTCTCCTGCCAGATTATTAAATTCCTGCGGGTCGGCCTCAAGATCGAAAAGCTGTTTTTCTGCCCCGTGTTTATCATTAATCGAATCAAGGTAAACGTATTTATATTTGCCCCTGCGTATCATGCAATGCCCGGCTGCGATGTTATGCGCGTAATATTCACTGACCGCGAAATCACGCCAGGCGGAAGCTTCATTTTTAATAAGACCCAAAAGTGAATCGCCGTCCCAATCGCCCGGGATTTTACCGCCGCAGATTTCCGTTATGGTAGGCACAAGATCCAGCAAACCGCAGACTTTATTTATCCGTTTGCCCGCGCTGTATTTATCCGGGAAACTGACGATTAACGGAATCCTGGCGGCGCTGTCGTACATGTTATTTTTCCACCACATGCCGTGCTCGCCTAGATTTTCGCCGTGGTCGGTCGTATATATTACAACAGTGTCATCGCCGGATTCTGAATTTTTAAGCGTCTGCAGAAGCCGGCCGATCTGGTCATCCATCCAGGCAACGTATCCGTAATAAAGTTCCCTGCCCCTTTTAATAATTTCATCGGGCACTTTCTCGGTCTGGAACGCTCTCCGCAGTACTTTGTAATGCAGGGGAAGGCTTTCCAAAAAACCGTCCGGTATTACGGGCATTGGAACCTTGTCTTTGTACACGTCGAATTTATGGGGAACTACAAACGGGAAGTGCGGCGCAATGTAACCTGCCAAAAGAAAAAACGGCTTGTCATCTTTTTTATGGTTCTTGATGTAATCACCGCACAAATTGGTTACTTTTATGTCATGATCCAGATGCGGATCCTCGTCTGCAACCTTAAAATTTTTAAAACGGGGGCTAAGGATGTCCTTCATTCCGGCGTATTCTTCGCTATCCGGGTTTACACGAACATGGCGCTTAAGGGTTTTTTTATCTTTGTTAAAACCCGGGTAAAGGTCTTTGGTAAAACCATAACGCCTGTCAGCGGCATAATGCATTTTCCCGCCCAGTACACATTCGTACCCTTCATTATTCAATATTCTGAATAATGAAGGATAATCGTTACTTGCTAATTCCGATTCATTGTCCCAGCCCTTGCACCTGCTGATATACTGACCGGCGGTAAACGCGAGCCTTGCCGGCACGCACAGGGGAGAAGGCGTATAACAGTCAGTAAAAAGCACGCCGTCACCGGCCAATTTGTCCAGGTTTGGAGTTTTAACTGTTGAATTCCCGTAACAGCCTAAAATATTCCAGGTATGCTCATCCGACATAATGCAAAGTATATTGGGTTTCTTTTGCGCTGCTTCCTTTACCGCCATGTTAAAACTTCCCCCTTTTGAACTGGATCAATATTACACAGAAAACTATACCGAAAGTAAAAGGTCACCGTCCCGTTCTTCAATGTTAACAGTGCCGATTCCCGCGCGCCGCCTGAACGGAGCGCTTCGATCGTTGCCGAACATTGTAAACCGCAGTTCACCCTGTTTGTCAAAAAACAGACATCCGTGCCCGCCGTGGGGAACCAGCAGCCTGCGTTTGCAATAGGGTCCGTAAAGATTGTCGGATACCGAATACATCATGTCATAAGTGCCGTCAATCCGCGAATCTCCGTTCCATTCTGCCGCGTACAGCACATATTTGGATTTTACTTTAATAAGACCTGCGCCTTCGTATCCAACCTGCTGTCCGTCTGCCGGTAGCAGATGAACAGGCTCTTCTGTCATTACAGTACACTCCCTTGACAGCGGGGCAATCCTTCCGTTCTGCCAAATCAGGTATAGCTCTTCTCCTTCCAGAAAGAAACCGGAATCAATGCCCTTGTTAACAAACCTGCCCATGTCCGCATAAGGGCCTTCGATTTTCCCGGTTTTGCTTTTTAAGAGGCCGCAACCGGGCGCTGTAGAGTAAGTGAGCCAAAAAGTGCTGTCATAAAAAGTAATCTCCGGCGCCCAGCAGTTTTTATTACGGGAAACATTGTTCTGCCATGAATCAGGGAAATCATGATAATCGAATACTTTGCCTATAAATTCAAACTTCTTTAAATCCCGGCTGCGCCATATACAGATTCCGTTGGTGCCGTCCCAGAAGGTGCCTTCGGAACGCCTGGTTGTACCGGTCATGTAATAAAAGCCGTCCGGCGAATTAAATATAAAAGTATCACGCAGCTCTATATCGCGGAACGGATGAAGCGAAGGAACCTGGCCGGTCTCAAGGATAAACGAAGGAGACGGCCTGAAAAATTCATTATTGATAAAATCCAGCGGTAAAATCGCCGGCCGGCCGTTTACAGCGCTGCTGTCACCCTGACCGGTAAAGGCGGCATAAACTTTACCGTCCGGTCCGTGGAAAGCATTGGCAATGCCGCCGTTTGGGATTACCAGGTACCGGCGTTCAAAGCGGCCGGTCAGCGATTCGGCTGTGCAGCAAAAGGAGTCTAAATTATTTTTAAAACAGCGGTTAAAAAAGTCGGCGCAAAAATAATAATAAAGCCCTTCATGTTTAAAGAGGCAGCCGCCCTGTTTGCCCGGCCAATGGCGGCCCTCAATATGCAATGCGTCCCTGCGGTTTTGGGGAGCGATAAAGCCCGGGGCTGCGCTACTCGTAACCGCGGGTCCGTCAAACTCAATCCGGGCGCCGGATGTATTGGCGGAATTATCAGTCCGGAAATTTTTTATCCCGCGCAGTTTCCCGTCGTAAGCGATCCATTGCCGTGTGCCGTCAATTAAAACCGAGGCATGGCGTGCGGTAATACCCAGACGCCCTGTCTGCAGGCCGTTTTGATCAAAAATAAAAATATCGCCGGCACAGATACAAACACCAAATCCGGCGGTTGTTTCAAAACAAGAAATACCTGTCACCGGAAATTCGAAAACCGCAAATTGTTTACCCTTGTCCAGAAGGTCCGGCTCCCTGCCCCGCTGTATTGTTACGGAGCAGGATTTGGGCGCGGCGCAGAACAGGAAAAATTCATTGGCAGTCCAGGCGCCGCCGCAAGCCTCAACTTCGGTTTGTAAAGCCGGATTTAATAACCGCGCACTGTCATCCGGAACCGTACAGGCAGTCCCGTCGGTTTCCGGATGCGGCTGGTTGTGCAGAAATTCGTTTTTCACGGTCTGCCCGGTTTGGTCAGGAATGTTTGGTAGCCATCCTGGGTAATCTGGATCGCCTCGTCAATGCCCATGCGCTTAACCTGGGCGACGTACGAATCAAAATCGCTAATCGGGGAAACCCCGGTTATAAACTTAAGTGTCATTTCGTCGGAATAAGTGTTGATGTCGCGCATGATTTCGTTGCGGCGCGCAGATTCCTTGAGGCCAAGGGTAAACGCGGGCATTACCTGGGAATCGTTTATAGTCGGATCATCGGAGTACATCATGCGCTGTGCCAACGCTTCCTTGTTTACTATAACATTGGGATTGCAAACAACATCGGGTTCCGACAGTTTGGCTATCTGGTGAATCTTTAAAACAACCTGAACATCTGCCAGGGGGATGGTGGGATTGTTCAGCATGTAATCGGTAAAATATTTATTCCCGTTGGCGTCAACTTTCCAGGCTTTATCTTTTATGCCCCAGTTAGCCAGATCCGCGCCGTCGGGAGTATAAAGGTAATTGAGATACTCGGTAGCAACTTCAGGATTTTTGCAGGAAGTTGAAATAACGGTGGCAAATGGTTCTTCGGTCAGGGGGCGTGTTTCAAAACTTACCGGCATAAAATTGATTTGCTGGCCCGGAGTAAGTCTGGGATACGGGAGCGGAACCGACTTAATGCCGACAGCTGCGCATGAAGAATTTACCAGATCAACCGGCTGGTTAATCATCCCTACCCTGCCTGTGGTAAACAATGCCCGACGGTCCACGTCGTTCATGTTGCTCATAAAGTCCGGTGATATATAACCTTTGGCATACCAGCCGGCCATCATTTCAAGATACTGTTTATAGCCGGGTTCAATTTCACCCCATTTTATTTTATTGTCGGTTCCGATAAAGAATCCGGAAGTCAATCCATACGGGTACATAAGCTGATCAATTTTACCGTTCATCGGAGGCGCAAACCCGATGATTCCGGCAGTTTTCATGGCCGCGAAATCATCATCGTAATCCTTGATGGTTATGGGAACATCAATGCCAAGCTTATCCATAAAATCCTGTCTGTAATTGAGGCGGTCAAAAACCGGAGCCCGCTGTTTAATAAGCATAAACTCGGTGAACTTGCCTTCATTGGTAGTGGCAATCCGGTAGTTGTAATCGGTTTTGCTTACTTCCCGCAGGTAATCGGGCGCGTGGGTAAAAATCAAATTTGTTAAATCGCGGAAAACGCCTTCTTCGACGCCGACACTGGATCCACCCGGATACAATCCGCGTATTTGCAGGATGTCCGGAATATCTCCGGAAGCCATCAATACGCCAAGCTGCTCACGTTCCTGCCCGATTGCCGGATGTATATAGGTAATATCAATTCCGGTATTCTTTTCGATGGCGGCATAAACTTCCTGATCCTTGTAGGAACTCATGTGCCGTGCGGCCGGCGGCTGGATGGGCAGCCAGAACGACAGACTCTTTGCCCCCGCTGTTGTAATCGGATAAGTCACCTTAACCGGCCCGGCCGCTGCTGCAGGCGCAGTCCCGCTGCTTTGCACAGTGCCGCCCGCAAAAATTGTCTGACCGGCAAGACATACAATTAATAAAACTACTAATACAGAAAACTTCGCTTGCATACTAAATACTCCTTGTTTAAAAAATTTTGAATTCGGAATATTCCTCATTCCTAATTCCTAATTCCTAATTTTAAATTTATTCCTTAACAGATCCCATCATCACGCCTTTGACAAAGTAACGCTGCAGAAACGGGTACAGACACAAAATCGGCACAGTGGTCACAATGGTCGTGCTGTATTTGACAAGTTCGCCCAAAAAGTCAACCGAAGAATCGCCGCCGGTTACTTCAACAGAGCTGGTAATCAGTATTTCACGCAGAAAAAGCTGCAGCGGATAAAGGTTCCTTCCCCGCGGCAGATAGATCATCGCGTTGAACCAGGAATTCCAGTGGTTTACAGCGTAAAACAAAAGGATTACCGCCATGGTCGCTTTGGAAACGGGAACCATAATGCGGACGAGAATGGTCAGATCATTGGCGCCGTCAATGCGCGCGGCGTCTGTAAGCGCGGCCGGTACAGTACGGAACGCCGTACGCATTACGAGCATATTCCAGGTACCAATGGCGCCCGGTATAATAATCGCCCAGCGTGTATTGAGCATTCCAAGATTGCGGATAAGGAGGAAGTTAGGAATTATGCCTCCGGAAAAATACATGGTAAACACAATAATGAACATAACAATTTTTTTGGGCAGGAATTCCTTCTGCGCCAAAACATACGCGCCCAGGGTTGTCATGATCATATTGATTGAAGAACCCGCGATCACATAAAAAATTGTGTTTTTATAACCGTTAATGACATTGGGATTATTCAGCACAACTTTATATCCGCTCAGAGAAAAACCCAGGGGCCAAAATAACGGACCGGAATGATTCATAATTCTTATGGGCTCGCTGAAAGAAGCCATAAGCACATGGTACATCGGGTACAGACATACAAGCCCGATAGCTGTAATAATCACCACATTGACGGAATCAAAAATAAGGCTGCCGGCGGCCAATTTTTTTTGTTTCATATTTTTACCACAGGCTTTCCTGCACAAAACGGCGGCTGAACCAGTTGGCAAATACCAGCATGGCAAGATTGACTATTGAATTGAACATCCCGACAGCCGCGGCAATGCTGTAATTCTGTTCGGTAATACCGATCCTGTACACGTACGATGCGATAATGTCGGCGGTTTGATAAACAACAGGACTGTAAAGCAGAATGGTTTTTTCTGCGCCCTGGCTCATTATCTGCCCGATTCTCATGATGAGCTGAATTGCGATTATCGGTACTAGGGCCGGAATTATTATATGGTAGATTTTACGGAAACGGCCTGCCCCGTCAATCTCGGCGGCTTCTATCAGGCTGGCGTCAACATTGGAAAGGGTGGCCAGGTAAATAATGCTGCCCCAGCCAATGGTTTTCCATATAGTGCTCGCAACATAAATAGGCCGGTAATACTGAGGCTTTGACAGCAGGTTGGTAGGAGTAAATCCGAACAGGGAAAATAAATTGGTAATAACTCCCCATGAACTGGTAAAATTTACGATCATTCCGCACATTATTACCAGAGAAATAAAATGGGGCATATATGTAATGGTTTGTACAGTACGTTTAAATATATTGCCTTTAAGTTCGTTTAAAAGAAGAGCCAAAATAATCGGCATGGGAAAAGCGAACAGCAGCTCATATGCACTTAGAATTATGGTGTTACTGATAACTCTGCCGGAGAACGGGCCCCTGAAGAAACTGATGAAATTTTTAAATCCTACCCAGTCGCTGCCCATTATACCGCGGGCTGGGCGGTAATTTTGGAACGCGATTACCTGGCCGGCCATGGGAATATATTCAAAAATGATATAATAAACGAGAACAGGCGCAATCATCCAGTAAAGCCATTTGTGTTTTTGGTAATCCTGAACGAGTCTTTTACCCAAAGACATTTTCATAATTGTTTAATAATAATGGTCGTAAATACTAAAAGCAATTTGTTTTTTTTATTTTAATATGCGGAATTTATGTTATTTTCTCATCCTGTCGCGGTACTGCCCGGGTGTAATGCCTTCCCTGGCGCGGAACTTGCGTACAAAACTGGCGGTATCCATATAACCTACATCAAAAACAATTTCTTTTACCTGCTTGTCGGTGCTTACAAGGTACTCTTTTACCTTGTCCATACGCAGCATTGAAACGTAATCCACAAAATTGTTTCCGGTTTCCTGTTTGAAAAAACGGCTCAGGTAGGTTACCCCCAAACTGAAATGATCGGCTACTTCCTGCAGGCTGAACCGGACATCGCAGAAATTTTCCCTTACGTAATCAAGTATTTCTGACCTTAGCCTGCCGGCTTTTTCCCTGCGCGCTTCCTGCGACTTTTGGCAAATCCAACCTGTAAGCTCGCGGGCCATAAGCCTGAACTGTTCCAGGTCGGTAAATCCGGTAAAGGCCCTGAGTTTCTTTAACGGAATTTCAGTTTTAAGTTCGCCGGCGGCCTTCATCATCATGTTGATTATGTCAAAACAAAGGCACTGTGTAACGGACGCCGCGCCGGAGTCCGCGGCCTTGTCAATCATTATATCAAGGGCCCTGAGGGCGGTTTCAAGGTTTGGCTGTTTGACGCTTTGTATATAAAGAGACTGTTCTATTACCGGATAACGGTAAGTCTCCGAATCTTTTATGTCTTCAAAAAGTATAAGCCCTTCGTTCCCCGCAAAATAACCGGACATAACCGCTTTGGCCTCAAGAAAAGAAGCCTGCAGTTTTACCTGGCTGTCGTAGATCCTGCCGGAATAAATTTTTGTTTCAGTATTGAAGTTGTTTTTAATTTCGCCGGCAAGACAGGAGGCGGCGATTCTGCGGATATCTTCCCCCCCGCTCGTTGTTTCGCCGGCGTTTACAATTACGGCGGCCTGCAGTTCCGGGATTAATTCAAGTCCGTAAAATCTGAATCTATCGTCCCTGTTCGCTTCCGCAGCCGTAAGTATCATCCTAATCTGGCTGCTCATTAATTGTCTGCTGTCGCCGGACCGCAGCGGAATAATGACAAAAACAAAGAACCACGGTTTTGAAAAATCTATGCCGCCGTACTTGAGGTAATAATCCATTTCGTCGATGGTATCAAATTCACCGGAGAGCAGGCTGCGCAGACATGAGTACGCCACCATGGGCCGCTGCCTGTCCAGGGCCGAGGACAGTTCCTGGTTGGTTTCCTCGATGGAGTTAACCTTGTTGAGAATAAAATCAAATTCGTTTTCCTGCTGCGGTCCCGTGTCTTTCCATGCGGAGCCGCCAATATTGTCGATTAACGAACGTATTGGTTTGTAACTCCGCCTGGACATGATAACGGCGAAAATAATTATTATGATTTCCAGCAGCGCGACCGAAACGTACAGAATTAATTTTGTGTTCATTATGCGCGTATAAAAATCATTCTGCTTCATTACATATACAAGGCTTAAGCCGGAGTTTTCCGATACTGAACGGCTCATAATATAGCGGCCGCTCCCGATTTTTTTATCCTGAATACCGACGCCTTTTACATTGGAAAGGGTTTTGCTGAATGCCTCCGGCAGGTTAAGTACATTGTGATCAAAAAGGGAAACAAGCATTTCGTTGTACAGGTATATATCTCCCTTCAGATCACCCAGATAATTTTCAAGAATTTGCTGCATGTCCTGGCTTTTGAAAATAAAAACAAGCACTGCCTGCGGCCTTAAATCCTGTACAGGCAGGGGGTACAGAAACGCCATGCCGCTGCCGGCGCTGTACGCGGAAAACGAAAAACGGGCCAGCCGCAGGGAAGCGTATTTGTTGATGCTGTTTATTTTTGTATAGAAACTGGACATCGTAAGGTCGCCGTCGGGCCTGACGCCTTCTTCAAAATTCATGTAGGGAATTTTCCCGGCCGAAGTATAAATCCAGGCGCTTCCCCTGAAGAACAGGGCCATACTTACGGGAACATTGAACGTGTCTTCATAATACCTTACGTTCTGTGAAATCAGGGCATCTTCCGCAAACCCCAATCCGGCAGCCGGTACGGTCCCGGAACTGTCGGAAAAATTTTCCAGGTATCCGGAAAAAAATCTGGCCGTGTTCATCATTTCGCCGGTAATATAATCAATCTCCCGGCCGGCCTGGCCCAGAGCTGCGATATGGCTGCGCTCAATTTCGTTTTCAAGCGCGGGAATGCTCGTATAATAAAAAATAAACCCAAACAAAAATGGCACTATACCTATGGCAAGGTAGGAAAAGAAATATTTAAGATACAAACTCTTCCTGCGCATACGCACTGCCTCAAACCATTTTTAATTAAACCCGGTTTTTGCTATGGTAATACTTTTGGCATAAAATGTTCGATTACTTTTTCCTTGAGGCGTCCCGCCGCTTCCCGGCAGTCCGGATTGTTAATCAGGTTTGAAAATTCCTCGGGCTCCGCTTTCCTGTCCAGCAGTTCCCTAAAGTCCTCACCGGGTTTTTGCACGTGAACATATTTATACCTGCCGTCAGTGCACGCGATATAACCTTCTCCCTCGGCAAAAGTATAGTTGCGGCTAACTCCCCCTCCGGACAGCAGACTGTGTCCATCGGACGGGATTGCCGGCAGACCCGCAGCTTCAAGGCACGTGGGTAAAACATCGTTAAGATTAACAAGGCTGTCCAGCCGATGCGCCGAATTGTCCGGCGATGCTTTACTGTTATGTGCATTTTCAGCATGCGGCGGTTTTACAAACATGGGGATACGCCAAACCTCATCGTATGCGCAGTTGTGTTTTCCCCACAAACCGTGATTGCCCAGCATTTCGCCGTGATCCGCTGTAAAAAATACAAGGGAGTTTTCGCCGTACTGTTCCCTGACAGCCGCAAGAATTTCACCAACCCAATCGTCGATTAACGCGACGTTTGCATTGTAATTTTCTTTTAGGCGTGTCCAGTACTCTTCAGTATAATTAACGCAGGCATGATCCGGCGCGGAGCCGGAACCGTCGGCGCGGCCTCCGTGACCTGGGCCCCCGTAAAAACTTTTGTGATGGATTCTGGTAACGTCGGCGAGTTCCCCATCCCTTATTTTTCGCGGATACAACTTTGAACCGTCAACCCGGTCAAGGTATTCGGCGGGAGGGTCAAAAGGATAATGGGGCCCGCTGAAGGAAATCCAGGCAAACAGCGGTTTTTCTTTTTTATCATTCCTGATAAATTCCGCGGCTCTGCCGCCGGTCCACGCGTCAGGATGCCATTTAGCCGGGCCCGGGAAAGGGAAAACTTTTTGCATGGATTTATTCCAGGTATTGTCCCGGTATGGTTTAAGGAAACCGGCTTTGTCCAGTTCCTTGCTGTAGTCATCATAGAACCAGACGGAGACCTGCTTGTCGTCCTGCAGATCAAGATGGTCAAGACCAAGGCTTACATAATAATCACGGAACTCATCGTAAGGCAATGTAACGTCCGGTTTGGTTTCGCTGTACGGGACAGGCGCGAAATGGCATTTTCCAAAAAGCGAAGTTTTGTATCCGCCGGCGCGCAGTTCTTTAAAAAGATTCCGTACATTGCCGTCCAGCGGGCACTTCCTGAAATTGCTGTAAGCGCCGCTGCGGTGCGGGTAAAGTCCGGTGAGTATCGAACAGCGGGCCGGCAGGCACCAGGGGCTGGTTGTAAAACATTCATCATAAACCATAGACTTTGCAGCAAGGCCGTCGATGTTGGGCGTTGATATGGCCTGGTTTCCGTAAAAACCCAAAGTATCCCTGCGAAGCTCATCGCAGGTAATAAAAATAATTGCCGGTTTATCATTCATTTTAAGTTTTATCCCTTTAAATTTTATCCCTTGCCCCTCGAAGCCTCAACCATGGGCAGACCTGTATTGTAATCGAGCTGTCTTGGCTCGTACTCTTCGTTCTCGCGCTGTCTGGTAAGGCCGCTGTTTCTCCAGTTTGGCTTTTTGTCCTTGCGCCATGGCCTGCATGCCCATTGATAGCCGCGGTAAAGATCGCGGGTTCGGTCCATTTCCGCCAGAATTTCATCATGAAGTTTGTCGCGGGCTGCGCTGTATTTTTCATCATTTATAAGGTTGTGTACTTCATAAGGATCATTTTCCATATCGTAGAATTCATCAGTGTCCAAAAGATAAATCGCCATTTTGTAACGATCGCTTACCGCGGCGCGCATCATCTGCAGGCCGCCGAATGTGTCATGATCGATTTCGTAACGCGTAAACTCGAAGAATACGGTGCTGTTGGTTTTCTTTTTGGTATCGTAAATCTGGGGCAGCATGCTTTTGCCTTCCAGCACTTTGGGAAGGGGCAGTCCCATGTAATCCATAATCGTGGGAACCATATCGATATGGGAACATGGATCGTTTACAACTTTGCCTTTTTCTCCGCCGCGGATAATAAGAGGTATGTTCGCGGTTTCCTTGTAGGCTGTCGCGTTTTTGCTGGACAGACAATGAGCGCCCATCATGTCACCGTGGTCGGATGTAAAAATTACAAGGGCATCCGGGACTATCTGGTTAACGCGGTCAATGACGCGCCCGATCTCGGAATCTACAAAACTGTTGCAGCCGTAGTATAACTGACAATGTTTCTCGCCCCTGCGCAATTCTTCAGATGATTTACCGAGTCTGTTCCCGGCCCAGAGTTTTTGCATCATTGGCTTATTGGCAAGATCGTCGTGATACGCCGGGTTGTCTTCGATTTGGAAATCCTTGTACATGGTGTTATAGGGCGCCGGGCAAAGGAAAGGGCCGTGGGGTTCGTCATAGGAAACCGCCAGAAAAAAAGATTTGTCCCGGTTCTCGTTAAGAAAATCAATGGCCCGGTTTGAGCAGCGGTGGGCATAGGTAAACTCCGCGGTCATCCAGGGTTCGAAGGAGCTGTCCGGCTTCCGTGATTTGAGGCGGTCTTCGTCAGAAAACTCTTCGAGGTAAGTGCGCATATCGTACCAGTACTTTTTATTCCAGCCCTGCGGGCAGACTCCGTTGCCAAAGTAATCACTGCCGTCAAGGTGCCATTTGCCTATATAGCCGCAGTTAATTCCGTTGTCGTTAAGGCGCTGGCCTATTGTTTTAACATTGTCGCCGAGCGCAACCGAATTGGCCACCGATCCGTTGGAATGGGGAAAAAGACCGGTAAAGATTGCCGAACGCGCCGGCCCGCACACAGGCTGGCAGGTGTATGCCTTGTCAAACCTGATGCCTTCCGCAGCCAGTTTGTCCAGATTCGGAGTTATCATCCTGCTGTCGCCGTAGCAGCCCAGCATATCTTTGCGGGTTGTGTCGGTCATTAAAAATACAACTTGTCTGTTTTTCATTTGATTCCCCTTTGGGAATTTTATAACACTTAAACAAACGCCGTTCAAGAGTTAAGACATTGAATACCGGCAGTAAGGCAGAAAAAATTTTTTATAAAAAAAATATTTTTGATAGAATATTTTGCCAGTCTATTCGTCTATTAATGTATAGGAGTAAAAATATGAAAAGAACATTAAGATTCCGGTTTACAGGTGTATTGATAATGCTTGTAATGATTGCGGTTTTTGGCGCTGCGGTAATGCTGTTATGGAATGCGCTTATGCCCGGACTTTTGAACCTTCCGGCATTGAATTACTGGCAGGCTGCGGGGATTCTTCTATTAACAAGAATTTTGTTCGGCGGGCTGGGAGGCGGTCTTACACACCGCGGCGTCAGAAGAACCGAATCGCTTTTAGGAGGCCATGCAGGCAAATTGCGCGAAAAATGGATGAAGATGAGCGAAGACGAACGCAAAGAATTTATTAACAAGGTAAGCGGTGATGAGTAAACCGGTCATCGCGGTGGAAAACCTGACCAAGCGGTACAGGGGCGCCGACAAAGCGGCGGTGGACAATATAAGTTGTACCGTACAGGAAGGAGAGTTTTTCGCCTTCCTGGGGCCCAACGGAGCCGGGAAGACGACAACGATTTCCATATTGACCACGACTCTTTCCAAAACTTCAGGTGAACTGCGCATCGCCGGTTTTGACGCGGATAAAGAAGCGCGGCATGTACGCGAACAGATCGGCATTATTTTCCAGCAGCCAAGCCTTGACCCGAATCTTACAGCAGAAGAAAATATCCGCTTCCACGCATGTCTTTACGGTATGTACGGTTACCGCCCCGGCTTTAAATTAATGCCAGAAAATTACCGTAAAAAAGTGCTTGAACTGACAGAAATGGTTGGATTACAGGATGTTCTGGGAAAACCGGTCAGGAAACTTTCCGGCGGTATGCAGCGCAAACTGGAAATCATCCGCAGCCTGATTCACACGCCAAGGGTATTGTTCCTTGATGAACCAACCCAGGGGCTTGATGCGGTAAGCCGCCGCGGATTATGGGATTACATAAATACAATACGGCGCGAGTACGGTATAACGGTTTTTTTAACTACCCACTATATCGACGAAGCGGAAAACACGGATACGGTATGTGTAATAAACCACGGTAAAATTGTCTCCATTGGTACACCGGACGAAATGAAGAAGAACCTTTTAAGACAGGAGCTGATCATCGACGCGGCAGACAGGGAATCCTTAAAAGCGGAATTATCGGACAAGCAGCTGCATTACAGGGCAAACGGACAAATCATAGTCCCGTTCCGGGGTAATACGGCGCAGGAATTGATTTCGAAAATTAAAACACCGCTTACCGTATTAAAGATACATGAGCCCTCACTGGAAGATGCCTACGTCCAGTTACTGCAAAAAACAGGCGAAGGAAATAAAAATGAATAACTACTCAGCGGCTCAAAAAAAATCCAGAATATTCAGGGAACTTAATACTGTTATCACGGTAATGGCCAGGGATATAACGCTTTTTTTTAAATCCGCTTCCACACCCATTATGAGTTTTGCCCTGCCTCTTTTAATGTTGGGAGCCATAGGCGGCAATCTGGCGCAGAATATGGCGGCGTCCCTGAATTTTAAATTCGGACCGTTTATGCTGGTGGGAATGCTGGTTAACATGTTATTTATGATGACCTCGATGAATATGACCAGTTTTGTTGATGACCACCAAACCGACTTTATGCAGGAAATGCTTGTGTCGCCGGTCTCCAGGTATTCGCTTGTAATCGGCAAAATTTTCGGCTCCATGTTTGCGGCCATTATCAGTCTTGCCGGTACTCTTATTGTCGGTCTTATAATGGGCATCACCCTTAAAGCCGGACAGCTTGTTCTGATACTCGCGCTGTCCCCGCTCATGTGTCTCTCCAGCGGCGCACTGGCAATGATACTTATCGGATTAATAAAAAGTAAAACTGCAGCCAATATGGCTGTATCCCTGATTACTGTACCGCAAATGTTCCTGGCCGGCGCGATTATTCCGGTAAGCCAGTCAAGCGGCGCGTTATTTGTCATCAGCCGGCTTTTGCCGATGACTTATTGTCTGGACTTAACACGGGCTGTTGTATACGCGGGGACACCGGAATACAATACTGTTGTAATGTTTAACCCCCTGGTAAATTTTATCGTAATTGCCGCATTGACAATACTTTGTCTTGTCATCGGAACTTTCTTTTTCGCAAGAGCCGAGAAAAACAGGTAGCGGGTTTTATACAGCAGGTATAATTCAGAGGCTTCAATAAGGATTAAATTTCAGGATTAAATGTCAGGCAAAACAACATCGGATACATTCAGACAATTCAAACAGCGCCTTTTAAAATTCATACTTGGCAAGGTTCATCTGATTGAAGATGCGGAAGATATTCTGCAGGAAGTATTTTATCAATTTTCAAGAATGAGCGATCTTGCCAATCCTGTTGAAAACACGGCCGCATGGCTCTACCGTGTTGCCGGCAACAGGATTATTGATTATTACAGAAAAAAGAAAGAGGACGAATACATTGATGATGATATGGCAGATATCCTGTTTGGAGGCGATACAGACCCGGACACAATTTATCTGCGTACACTGATTCAAAATAAAATTAAAGCCGCGGTCGCCGGACTGCCTCAGGAACAGCGCAAAGTTTTTGAATTAACCGAATTTTATAATATGCCGGTAAAGGAAGTTGCCGAAAAAACCAATGTGCCGGTAAATACCGTTTTGTCGCGCAAGCATTACGCGGTTAAGTTTTTACGCGCAAAACTGGAAGAATCATTTTCTGAACTGGACAAAATTTAAAAATGACGGCAGCAGCATTCCGGTTTTTTTACGGTAGGAAATATATTCATCGCCAAAAATCCCGACAAGCATTTTTTCTTCTGTCTGAATGCGGTAAATATATGCAGGAATAAACATGACAGGTATGGCGATCATGGCCAGCAGGTTCCCCATACCAAAACTGACACCGATAAATATCAATAGATCAGAAAGGTAACCGGGATGCCGTATGTAACGGTAAATTCCGGTCATGACCAGAGTGTGTTCTTCGGCTTTGCGCAGCGTTCTGGTAAAAAACCTGCCAAGTGCAGAGAACGCAAAATATCGTATAAAAAGCCCGGCAATACCAAGTAAATTACCGCAGATACTTACCCATAAATTAAAACACATGCCTATATTAAAATAATTAAACAAGGGAGATAAAGGAACCAGAATAAAGGCTATACCCATTACTATTGAAATAAAAACGGTGCTGCCCCTGTCAAATTCAGTTCTGCTCATGTTCTTGGTGTCTTTGCCTTTCCTGACAAAGCGCTCAATCAGAAAAAAACCTGCAAGTATCGCATAGGAACAAATATACAGAACTACCATTGGTTATCCCGCAATAACTTTGAATTTTTCTTTTCTATCATTGCCGCAAGTTGTTTTTCTTTCGGCTTCATCATCGATACGCATAATCGCGCACCAGTGTGACCACGACAAGTTCTCCGGATTCGCTAGACGGCGTCTAGCGAATTGAAAACCATTGGGAAAAGAAAGGTAAAATTGTCTAAAATTTTGTGACTGTTCAGGACTATCTAGCAAAAATGATATCAGGATTTCCTAAAATAGCCTGTCGAATTGCTTCATAAGGATTTATCTTTTGTTTTTTCGCAGTCCCAACATATGACATGATTTTT
>WQZG01000030.1 GCA_009780855.1 Treponema sp. | reverse complement strand
TCGATTTGGGTGAACTCCGGCTGCCGGTCGCCCCTTGCGTCTTCGTCGCGGTAACAGCGGGCAATCTGGAAATATTTATCGTACCCGGAGATCATAAGTATCTGTTTGTAAATCTGCGGCGACTGGGGCAGGGCGTAAAATTGTCCGGGGTATAAACGCGAAGGCACCAGGTAGTCGCGCGCGCCTTCCGGAGTGGAGCGGATAAACGTGGGAGTTTCGATTTCGAGAAATCCCTGGTTCGATAAATATTCGCGGATCGCGAACGCGGTTTCATGGCGCAGCCTGATCTTGTTCTGCATGCTGTCGGTCCGCAAATCCAGGTAACGGTATTTTAACCGCAGCTCCTCGCGGGCATTGGTTTTATCTTCAATCTGGAAAGGCAAAACTTCGCAGCGGGAAAGAATTACAATTTTATCCGCCTCGACTTCAATCTCACCTGTAACCATATCGGCGTTGACCATGACATCGGGCCTTGCCCGGACTGTACCTTCCACCGCGATGCAGAATTCATTGCGCAGCTCGGCGGCCGCAGCTCCCAGTTCCGATCCCGCGGCCAGTTTGTTGGAATCAACCACAACCTGGGTAATTCCGTAATGATCCCTGATGTTAATAAAAAAAATTCCGCCGTGATCTCTTTTGCGGTGTACCCAGCCGTTAAGAACAACAATCCTGCCGGCGTCACTTTTACGCAGGGCGCCGCATGTTACAGTGCGTTTCATTGCTTCCATAAATCAATAATAACTTTCGTAAAACAAGCTTACAAGAGGGGAGAAAATTTATTTAACAGACTGCTTTAATCAATCCCGAAATTTCTCCGGCAAGTTCGTCCGGACTTTTATTTTCAGCGTTTATGATATAACGGGCCGCGGCTTTATATTTTATGGCCCTGCGGTTATGGATTTCCGCGTGGCTTTCCCTGGGTCTGGCCTTGTCCAAAAACGCCGGCAGTTCCGAGCCGGCCGATGTTTCCAATATCCGCTTCCAGGCGGTTTCCGCAGATATTTCCAGATATACCGGTACTGTCTGCAAAGACTTTGCAATAATATCCATGGCCGCCGTGTTATCTATAAGGCCGCCGCCGGCAGCTATAATAATATTTTGATTGCCGGTTACCGCGTGCGATAAAGCTTTGGCTTCCGCTTTTTGAAAAACTTCCTGCCCTTCCTTATATAATGCTCTGGGTGATTTGCCTTCGGCTTTTTCGATTAGTTCATCAAGGTCAAAAAATTCCATGTTTATGAATCTTGCCAATGCCCTGCCGGTGCTGGTTTTCCCTGAGTGCTTTGGTCCTGTCAGCAATATTATCCGGTAATTGTTTTCCATCCGCAAAAACCTTTTCATTAAGTTATTAGGGCTGTCCAGGAAGTCGGTTGCTTCCCGGACATCACCTACTATAAAAAAAATTACGGATAAATTATAAAGTATTCCATGAACTCTGTCTGGGTATTGTACGGCATCGCGCTGCTTCCCCTTGTTCCGCTTTTTTTTTGGTTCAGGCATAAAAAATACGGTGCGTTTAAATTTTTGCTGCCCGCCGCCGCCGGAATTCTGACAGTGTTAATTACCGGTTTTGTTCAGAATTTTTTACCGCTCCATTTACCGGGCCAGAACGCGATGAAGGATCTGCTTTTTAGTGTGTTTGTCAGGGTTTCCCTTATGGAAGAATTAATCCGCCTGTTGGTTTTGTTCCTGCTTTTTTCATTTTTTCCTGCTGTAAAAATCTTGAATCAGGAAAAAGATCTGTCCCTGTTTTTTGGGGCGCCCTCCGGTCTTGCCGCCGGCCTTGGCTTTGCCGCAGGCGAAAGTGTTTTTTACGGACTTCTGGATCCCGGCGCCGCGCTTTTACGTCTTGTTACTGCCGTACCCATTCATGCAGCCTGCGGGGCCCGTATCGGCAGCGGCCTTGGTCAGCTGCGCAGCCATCCGGTCGGCGGAATTGTTTTGTTTGTTACCGCCTACCTTATTCACGCTGTTTATGACCTATGTATACAGAATCCGGTTGTTCCGGAATTTTTATCAGTTTTTATCGCACTGGCCGCTCTTGCCACATCATTATTTAATATTTTTTATGGGATTCAGCCGGCCCAAAACAGGAAACCGCTATAAATTATGCAGATATATACTGACGGCGGATGTTCGGGAAACCCGGGGCCGGGCGGATGGGCCTATATAATCGTTGATTCAGGTTCGATCATTAAAGAAGAATGGGGAGCCGCAGAGCATACAACAAATAACAGAATGGAGCTATTGGCGGTTATTTCTGCCCTGGAGTTTTTATTAGAATCAGTCATTGCTGGAGATATTTTTGTTTTTACCGATTCGCAGTATGTACAAAAGGGTATTACAGAGTGGATTAAGAACTGGAAAGCCAGAAATTGGAAAACATCCGGCAAAGAACCGGTAAAAAACGCGGATCTTTGGCAGCGTCTTGACGATTTGGCGCAGAAATTGCCGGTTTCCTGGCATTGGGTCAGGGGGCATGCCGGTAACATTTATAATGAACATTGTGATGATCTTACTCAAAAAGCGATTGCTTCCATAAAACAATAATGGTATAATCATATTATAAATGTCCCAATTTATAAAAATTTTTTGAGGAGCCATCTATGAAAATTACGAAATCGGGGCTATTTTTGCTGGCGGCACTCCTGCTTATCGGAGTAATGGCCTGTAAATCGACGCCTCCTCCCGAAGAGCCTCCTCCTCCGCAAGAGGAAGTGATAGTACCGGATCCCGATCTGGCCCCGCCCAGTCAGGCAAGTTTAGACAGCCTGAATGACGCAATCGCCAGAGCAGACAAGGCGAGAACCATGGTAACGGACTTTGACGGACCGGATTATTTCCCGGCCGACTGGACCGCTGCCGAGTCCCTTAATACAGCCGCGGTTAACGGCAAAAAAACCGCTACTGTAAAAGACGTCAGGGAATCGCTTGCGCTTTACAATGCGTCAGCGGCCGCTTACGAAGCATTGGCCGAAAAAACCATTCCCAAATACGCGGATGACCTTACCAACGATGTAATGGCTGCCCGCGACGCTGCTATCGCATCCGGGGCCGCATATCTCGCTCCCGAATATCTGCAGGGAACAGATGACTTTGCACTGGGCGCCCAGGATAAATACGATGCAAAAGATTATTACGCGGCAAAGGATGACGGACTTCTGGTCCGCGACGCCTACAATGCTCTGGCATCCGGCGTGGAAGCCTACAAAGTCCGCCTGGAACTCCAGGACAGGGATTTTGTTTACTATGATCAGTCCAACATAGCCGCGGCAGATGATATCGCGCTTTCGGCGCTGGATGATTACGAGGCGCATAATATTGCTTCCGCAGACAGCAAGGCCCGTGATGTCCGTGCACGGTATGAGCAATCCCTTGCCAAAGCATGGGAATCCTATGCAGCCGACTGCGCGGCAGCGGCCAACTCCGAGCGCCAGAAGGCCCTGGACGCCAAAGCCAATGTCGCCGTTAAACAGGACTTTGATACCGCCAACAGCGTATACAGCCAGGGAGTAGCCGCCCATCAAAGCAATACCTTTGATCAGGCCGCGAACCTCTATAACCAGGCTCGCGACATGTTTGCAGCGGCTACCAAAACAACCCTCGACAAGCGCAGCATTGCCGAACAGGGGCTCAGGGCCGCCGAACTCAAAATGGTGGAAAGCGATGAAATAGCCCAAAGAGCCGAACTGATCATCGAAGGGGGTTCAAGATGAAACATTCAATAAACCGCTTTTTATTCATTGGTTTGGTATTGTTTATCGCAGGAACACCCCTTTTTGCCCAGGATCAATATAACCTGCCGGAGCCTGTATTTACCGGAAACAATATCAGGGTAACTTCGATTACTTCCGGACCCGCCGGTTCCTGGCTTCCCAATTTTGAAGACATTGTTTATTATCTTTGGAATTTTGATTCTACACCGGGAACCGTGCAGTTCGTTTCCAATGGTTCCTATGCCCAGGCTGCCGCGACAGACGCGGTAGTTCCCGTAAGCATAAGGAACAACAATTACTTTATGGAAAGTGTCCGTCTTACAAACCTCGCGCAAAAGTCTTTTGAGGACGGCGATTATGACCAGGCGAAACTTTATGCCGATGAAGCCATCCGGTACGCGCATGATTCCGATGATTTTGTCGCGCTGCAGTTAAAGATCAAAGATACCAATGACGCCATCGCCGCTGCCCGCCAGAGACTGGAATGGGCCGGGTCAGACGGAGTCGATGCGGCCCGCCGTTTCCCCGCCGAGTACAGCCAGGCTCAAGCCGCCTATTCAGAAGCGGTCGACCTTAGAACAAAGACGCAGTATGATGACGCTATTGCCGCGGCCGCAAGGGTAATCAATGCCCTGGCCATGGTAACCGAAGCTCCGCCTCCGCCGCCTCCGGAACCGGCTCCTGTCCAGGTTGTAACACCGCCTCCGGCTCCTGTTATTACACCGCCGATGCCGGTGCCGCCTCCGCAGCAGGCAACCGCCCCCGAACCTACACCTCCGCCGCCTCCACCCCCGGCTCCTCCTCCTCCGCCTCCTCCCCCTCCGCCGCCGCCCGCGCCGGTTGTACCTTCGATTTATCCCCTGCCTGCTCAGTACACTGTCAGGCCATGGGCAACAACAAAGGACTGCCTCTGGAATATCGCCGGACGTCCCTATGTTTATAACGACCCCCAGCAGTGGAGACTTCTCTATAACGCGAACAAGGCCAAAATGCCCCAGGCCGATAATCCGGATTTGATCCATCCCGGTATGGTACTGGACATTCCGAGCATCCACGGCGAGACCAGAGATGGCATGTGGGTTGACGGACGCAATTATGTCCCACTCAAATAGCGGAGTTGGTTTTTAGGATTTTTAATTTTTTAATTGTTAAACTTTAATTAAGTTTAACAAACCGGAGTTTCCTTCTTAATAATATTAGGGAAGCTCCGGTTTTTTGTTGCCTATATACAGGGCCATCGCCGTACCCATCAAAGCGTGGATATACGGAGCTTTGCCCAGACCGTAAAAAACTTCTTCCCATGGAACATTTACCACTTCCACGTATTCGTCATCATCCAGTTCCTGGCTCCCCTTTACCAGTTCTTCGCAAAGAAAAAAATGCACTGTATTGGACATAATCGCAGGATTGGGATTGAATTTTCCCAGTTTGGTAATTTTTCCGGCTTTATAACCGGTTTCTTCCCTGAGCTCCCGCAGGGCTGCCGCCGCGCTGTCTTCGTCATTCTTAAAAACTCCGCCCGGAAACTCCAGGCTTAGCTCGCGGGCGCCGTGCCGCCACTGCCTTACCATAACAAACTGGAGGCCGGATTTTGTATCCAGGGCAGGGATGACAATTGCCCAGTCATGGGTATCCAGAACCGTATATGTCCTGACCTTGTTGTCCGGCGAACGGCAAAGACGTTCCCCGACTTCAAAAACCGGAGTACTGCAGATAATTTTTTTGTTTTCTTCTTTCCAAACAAGTGATTTACACATTATAGTATAGTAGTGCAAGGAGGTTTTTATGGCAATTATAACAATATCCCGCGAATTGGCCGCGCTGGGAGACGAAACGGCAAATGAACTCGCAAAGACTCTGGGATGCCGGCTGGTAGATAAAAACAGTCTGGAAAACCTGATGCAGTCTTACGGCGAGACCGATCACAGGAACATTAAATACGACGAAAAAAAACCTTCATTTTTGGCGTCATTAACGCGCAACCGGGATGATTATCTTCATTACCTCAAGACCGCGATATTCAGTGAAGCGGGGAAAAGCAGCTGTATTATCATAGGCAGGGGAGCTTCGGTAATCTTAAAGAAGGTTCCCGGCGTGTTCTCAGTATTTTTAACTGCGCCAATGGACATACGGATTGAACGCGTAAAGAATTATTTCCATTGCGACGAACGCCGCGCCCGCCAGATCATTGAACAAAGCGACAAGGACCGTGAGGCTTTTCACCGTTATTATTTTGACTCCCAGTGGAAGGACACCAGTAATTACCATCTTGCCTTAAATACGGGCCATCTGCACCCGGAAGTCTGCGCCGAGATCGTAAAATACCTGGAAGACCGCATCATAAACAGAGACGCGGAAGAACAGAATATTATCAGGATAAGAGAGCTGAGCCTTGAGCAGACGATCAAGCACTGCATTCTTTACGAAAAAGAAATCCCCATTCATTTTTTGGAAATCAATGTTTCAAAAGATCAAATTATTCTCTACGGAGTTACCAGCGCCCCGGCCCTTACAGAAGCCGCTCTTGCCTCAGCGCGCGACAGCGCAGGAGCGGGTTTCAATGTAGTTTCAGAAATCCAGGTAGTGCACGATTATTCGATGGTTCCCTAGTACCTTCGTGCAGCAGTCTGCACGGTGCTGACAAATTGCACGGCGCAGTTGTCTGCTATTAAATACGGATTTTTCGTGATAATCTTGCCAAATGATTATTTCCGGGAGGTAATTTATGGATACCAATGCGCTGCTTGCAAAACTTCATGCGATAGACGGGGAGTGCCGCCGCCTCCAGGATTCCATGGCCATTTTGCAATGGGACCAGGAAACTTATCTCCCGGAATCCGGCGTTGAAGAAAGAGCCGAACAATTGGCACTGCTGGGCCGGATTGCGCACGAGCGTTTTGTCTGCGCCGAAACCGCGCATCTTCTGGAGGAGCTTGGCTCCGTTACCGCCAATCCGGGCGGCGATGAAAAACTGCCTGCCATTGAACGCGATTTCCTTAGGGTAACGCGGCGGGATTATGATCGTGAGGTTAAACTCCCGGCGGATTTTGTTTCCGAAGCCGCAAAGGCCGAGGGTCTGTCCACAGCCGCCTGGTCTCTGGCAAAACGAAACAACGATTTTAATTATTTTTTACCCCATCTTTGCACAATGATGGAACTGGCCCGCAAACGTTCGGTATATTGGGGTTATACCCAAAATGTTTACGACGGCCTGCTTTCAATCTACGAACCCGGAATGGACGCAAAAGCTGTTACCTCTGTTTTTACACCGCTGCGCGAACAACTTTCTGTTCTGCTTAAAAAAATAGCGTCGGCGCCGCAGCCGGATCGCAGCTTCCTCGATAAAAAATACAATACAGAGACCCAGGCTCTTTTTTCCGCGGAACTGATGAAGCGGCTGGGCTTTGACCTTAACAGGGGCAGACTTGATGTAAGCGCCCATCCGTTTACCACGAGTCTTGGCTGTGACGATGTGCGGATTACAACCAGGTACTTTCCGGAGAATTTGCTCTCCGGCGTATTTTCGGTAATTCACGAAAGCGGCCATGCTTTTTACGATATGGCTTACCCTGCGGAAATCCGGGGCAGCTGCCTTGCCGACGGCGCTTCGATGGGGATCCACGAATCGCAGTCCAGGCTTTGGGAAAATGTAATCGGGCGCAGCAGACCTTTCTGGGAATATTTTTTCCCTGTCCTTAAAAATTTTTTTCCTGATGAACTTCGTTCCGTAACCGCGGAAAGTTTTTATAAAGCAGCCAATATCTGCGGACCGTCGCTAATAAGGGTAGACGCCGACGAGGTAAGTTACAGCCTTCATATTATTTTGAGATTTGAACTGGAACAGGGTCTTTTTAACGGTACTGTAAAACCGGAAGATCTTCCAAAACTCTGGCGTGAGCGGATGAAAGAAATCGTAGGCGCCGAGCCGGAAACCGATACGGAAGGTGTTTTGCAGGACATACACTGGTCGATGGGTTCCTTTGGGTATTTCCCAAGCTATGCTTTGGGTAACCTGTACGGTCTGCAGTTTTTTGGCTCCCTTAAAAAAGACATACCGGACGCTGACGCAAAAATTTCCGCCGGAGATTTCGCTGTTATCCACAACTGGCTGCACGAAAATATACATAAGTGGGGGAGGCGGCTTGATCCTCCTGACCTGCTCAAAAAAGTGACCGGGCAGAATCTTTCTGTGCGGCCCTTCCTCAATTACATCGAAGAAAAATATTCTGGCATTTATGGATTCTGAAAACTTCGGCGCGGGGCGGGATCTGCTGTACCTGGCATTTCTGTTTCTTGGCTCCGGCCTCGGCTGTTTTTTAAACTGGTTCAGGCTTTCTGCCAAACTGCGTTTCCGCAACCGCTGTGTAACCATTGGTTTTGTGCTGCTGTCCGCGGCTGTCGCTTTCTTCGCGGTTTCACTGATATTGACCAACGGAAAATTTATAACTGCCTCCGCTGTCTATATAACCGGCGCCGTAATAGCGCTTTTGTTTGTACTGTCTGCCCGTTTTCCAAAAGCCGCCGGGTTTCCCCTCCTGCTCGCGGCCGGCATTGTTATTGTCTGGATCGCGTGGCAGCTTGGGCAATTCCCGCGTATTGATCGCGGTGAAAAATTACTGGCCAATATGGATGTAAGCGCTGACGGACAGGTTTCGTTTGAAATAATTCCAGGAATGACTGCGGTTATTTTTAATCAGGACGGAGCCGGTCTTAACAATGAAGGCGAAGGCTGCAAATCAACTGTCGCGGTCTTTGGATACGATTCGTTTTTCCCGGCCGTTGGCGGCGCCAAACACGGCAAAATAATTCAAATAGAAAATGGCGGGAAAACCGTTTACACTGATCCGCGGTTTGCGGACGGTCTGCCAAAAAGCAGGCTCGCCAATTATTTTGCCGGTTTTGACAGGGAAAGTTTCCTGGGTAAATTAAATCTTGTATTCATGGAGAAAAATACTTTTGATATCCCCCCTGAATTTTTATATCAGGGAAATTCGGCGCGTATTTTTTATGGCGGGGAACAGCTGATCTTCCGCTGATTAAAAAGGAGTTAGTATGATCGAACTGCCGGAATGCCATGTATTATCTGAACAAATCAACAAAACATTAACCGGAAAAACCATTGTCCGGGCCGCTGCCAATACTTTTCCGCACAAGTTTGCCTGGTACTCAGGCGACCCAAAAGATTACGGTAAAAAGCTAAAGGGTAAAACAATAACGGGTTCCAATCCCGGCACCGGCTACACCTGCGGCGGCAACACGGAGATAATCTGCGATGACATTCTGATGGTAATAAGCACTCCGATCAAGTATCACGAAAGCGGCGCCAAACTTCCAAAATCTTATCAGCTTCTTCTGGAATTCGATGATGGTTCTTCGATGACCTGTACTGTCCAGATGTGGGGCGCCATGTTTTGTTTCCCGGCAAACAAAAATGAACTGCCCAAAAATTTCAAAGTGAACAAGACTCCCGATCCCCTCACCGATGCCTTTGACAGACCATATTTTGATTCACTTGTTAAAAATTGCAAACCCGGCATCAGCGCCAAAGCCTTCCTTGCCACCGAACAGCGGATACCCGGTTTGGGCAACGGCGTTTTGCAGGATATCTTATGGAACGCCCGCATCAATCCCAGAAAAAAACTTGGGGATTTTAACGGCAAGGAATTCGGTGTATTGTACAAAAGCCTAAAGTCAACCCTTCTCGCAATGCGCAAACAGGGAGGCCGCGACACCGAAAAAGATCTATTTGGAAACAGCGGCGGGTACAAAACCATTCTGTCCGCCAATACTTTAAAAGATCCCTGCCCTGCGTGCGGGAATACCATTATACGGGAAGCGTATATGGGCGGTAATATTTATTTTTGCCCTGTCTGCCAGCCGGTTTAGATTTTTTATGGTTTGCAGTAATCCGCGTTATTGACAGTACTGGCCCCATATTCCATACTTCCAATCATGACACTGGCCAACAAAATTACTTCGCTACGTTTGATTCTGGCGCCCGTTTTTTTTATTGTTTATCTCCATCCCGGTATTGATGGGGCGTTTTTCCACAGCGCTGGATTCCTGGCGATATTATGGGGTTTATTTATTGTTATCGAATGTTCGGACTGGCTGGACGGCCTGGTCGCCCGCAGCCGCAACGAGGTCAGTGACTTTGGCAAAATTTTCGATCCGTTCTCCGATACACTGGTGCGCGTAACATATTTTTTATGTTTTATAACTAGCGGCCTTTTGCCCGTTATTCCGTTCCTTGTGATCCTGTTCAGGGAGTTCGGGATTCTGTTTATCCGCCTCCTTATGATGCAGAAGGGCGTTGTCATGGGCGCGCGTTCCGGAGGCAAGCTCAAGGCCGTATTTTATATGCTGACCGGCCTGGCGTGCATGCTCTCCCTGACTTTTACCAATATTGGCTATCAGTCAATAGGCGTAGTTTTCCACCAGGCCGCGCTTATAATCTTTATTATTTCCATGGCTATCGCGCTGGTTTCATTCGCGGACTATTTCCTGCTTTACCGCAAAACCGCAAAAAAATAAATTTTCTTTTACCTGTCGAACATATAACGAAGTACAGGCTGCCGCGCTGCCCTGGTTTCGTCCGGGCGGCCGATAACCGTTTTTTCCGGCGCCGCCTTGAGACTTCCTGGGTTTTCATTCGCCCTGTCAATCAGCCGTAAAAAAACTTCAACCGCCGTGTCAATGGTTTCCTTTGATTCGGTTTCCGGCGGTTCGATCATCAGAGCTTCCTTTACTATCAGCGGGAAGTACATTGTGGGCGGGTGGATTTTAAAATCCTGCGATTGGAAGTCCTGCAGCGCTTTGGCGAAATCGAGCGCCGACACACCGGTCCTGTTTTTAAGTTCTTCAAGTGATATTACAAACTCATGCATACAGGGGCCGTCAAGTACAGGCGGTATTTTTTCCCTTAAACGTTCCATCATATAATTGGCGTTTAATACCGCGTTCCGCGCGGCTTCAGGTATGTTTTCTTTTCCCAGTGTTAAGATATAGGCCGCTGCCCTTACTGCCACCAAAAAATTTCCCCAGAAGCTTCTGATCCGGCCGATGCTCTGATCTCCGGCCTGCTGTTGTTCGCCTGCCGGGTACTCGCGGCCGCTCAATCCGTAACCGGATAACGGCATGAACGGTGCAAGCAGTTTTTTGCATCCGAGCGCGCCCAGGCCCGGGCCGCCTCCGCCGTGCGGTGTGGAGAATGATTTGTGGAGGTTGAGGTGAACCGCGTCAAAACCCATGTCGCCAGGGCGGACAAGTCCCATGATTGCGTTTAAATTTGCGCCGTCGTAATAATTAAGCCCGCCGGCTTTGTGAATTGTCTCTGTAATTTCCAGTATATTTGGATCAAAGATACCCAGTGTATTTGGGTTGGTCAGCATAAGGCCTGCGGTATCCGGGCCAACGGCTTTTTTAAGTTCGGCCAAATCCACACAGCCGTCTTTGCCTGACGGAATATTGACTACTTCAAAACCGGCCATTGCCGCGCTTGCCGGATTGGTTCCATGGGCGCTATCCGGTATTATAATTTTTTTGCGTGCATTGCCGCCGCGGATTTTGTGGTACGCCTTAAAAAGCAGCAGGCCCGCGAACTCTCCGTGAGCGCCGGCCGCCGGCTGGAAACTCATCGCGTCCATGCCGGATATTTCGTTAAGGCAGTCCGCTGCAGTCCGCAGAATTTCCGTACAGCCTTCTATTGTGTGCAAAGGCTGGAGCGGATGAATGTCTGCAAAACCCGGCAGCGAAGCCAGTTCTTCGTTGATTTTTGGATTGTACTTCATGGTGCAGGAACCAAGCGGATAAAATCCGTCGTTGATTCCGAACGAACGTTTTGCCAGACTCCAGTAGTGGCGCGAGATTTCGTTCTCGTCTGCGCCGGGAAGGCGGGCCGGAGTTTTACGTGAAACCGATCCCGGCAATTTTACCGCGGGCACATCGCAGGGCGGCAGTATATCACAGCCGCGGCCGGTTTTTCCTTTTTCAAATATCAGTTTCATCTGGATACCCCCGGTAACGATGACGGCATGTTTGCGTGCGAAAGCAGCAAAACCAGTTCATCAATTTCTTCTTTTGTGTTTACCTCTGTAACGCACCACAGGATCCTGTCCTTTGCCAGCGGGTAACCGCCAAGAATATTTTTTTCTTCCAGGAGCCTTAAAACTTTTTCGCTGTCCGGGCAGGAGCTCACGAATTCATTAAAGAACTCGCCTTTATATATAAGCTGAAAACCCGGAATCTCCCTGATTTTATTCGCCGCGTAAACCGCCTTTGAATGGCATTGCCTGCCGGCTTCAGCAAAGCCTTCCTGGCCCATCACCGAAAGATAAACCGCCGCGGTCAGGGCGCAAAGCGCTTCGTTGGAACAGAGATTGCTGGACGCCTTCTCGCGGCGTATGTGCTGCTCGCGGGCCTGCATGGTCAGGACGAACGCCCTCTCCCCGCGGCTGTCGGTGGTTTCGCCTACTATCCTGCCCGGCATTTTGCGCATCAGGTTTTTTTTGCAGGCCATAAATCCAAGGTAAGGTCCGCCGAAGGCCAGCGGCAGTCCAAGGCTCTGGCCTTCCCCGACGGCGATATCCGCTCCGTTTTCTCCGGGGCTTTCCATTATACCCAGCGACATCGGGTTTACCCCCTGAACAAGGAGGGCGCCTGCCGCGTGTACTTTTTTCGCAATGTCTTTGACTTCTTCGATAAGGCCGTAAAAATTGGGGCTCTGCAGATAAAAACAACCGGCGTTTGGATCGGAGGCCAGTATTTTTTCCAGTGCCCTGAGATCGGTTTTACCGTCTGCGCAGCATGGGACCAGGCTGACATTTATACCGTAGCCAAAACAGTAGGTCTCGATGGTTTGTATTACATGGGGATGAGATGCCGCGCTGACATAAACATTCTGCCGTGTGCCCGCGGTGCTGTCTGTACGGACAATGTCCGAACACATATTAACAGCTTCCGCGGCCGCGCTGGCTCCGTCGTACGCTGAAGCGTTTGACACATCCATGCCGGTGAGTTCGCAGATCATGGTCTGGTACTCAAAAATACCCTGAAGTATCCCCTGGCTGATCTCCGCCTGGTAGGGTGTGTAAGCGGTTAAAAAAGTTTCTGCCGAGCAGATTCGTTTGACAGCGGCCGGTATATAGTGGCGGTATGCTCCGGCGCCGCGGAAGATTACCGGGAAGACTTTGTTCTTTTGCGCAATGGTTTTTATTTTTCTTGACAGTTCCAGTTCTGTGAGGCCGGAAGACAGATTTAAATTTTTAACCTTTACGCCTTGGGGAACCGCCGCAAAAAGTTTATCAACCGATGACTTGCCAAGAAACTTTAGCATTTCCCTGCGATCGCTTTCGGTATTGGGAATATAAGAGCCCATGTTTTTTTCCTGTTAAAGTATTTTGGAATATTCGTTCGCGGTAAGGAGTTCTCCTTCCGGCACAGCGCCGTCTGCGCGGATGAGCCAGGCGGTGTAGGGCGACTTGTTGATCAATTCCGGGGCGTTAAGCAGATCCTGGTTAATCTCGGTGACCGCGCCGTCGGCCGGACTGTAAATATCGGAGACAGCTTTTACCGACTCCACGTCCGCGAACACAGACCCGGCTGTTATTTTTTCGCCGCTTTTGGGCAGGTTGACAAATACTATGTCTCCCAGCTCCTGCTGCGCAAAGTCGGTGAGTCCGATCTCCAGAGTCCCGTTATCCAGTACCCTGATCCATTCATGTGATTTTGTGTACTTGAGATTTTCCGGTATATTCATTCTTTCCTCCTTATCTTTTATTTTATTATTTACCACGAACCGTACCTTCGGTACGTTCACGAACATAAGTCATTTGAGAAGAGCTCTCACGAAGAAATTAGGAATGAGGAATTAAAAATTAGGAATGGAAGAAACTTAATTTCCAACTCTTTTAACTCTGGACTTTTCTCATTTCTCCCTTCTAATTCCTCCCTTTTCTTTTCTCTCTCTGCTTTGTGTACCTCTGTGCACTCCGAGATCTCTGTGAGAGATCTTGCGGAAAATTTTTTTCGTGAGAGTTCGTGTGCTTGGTTCGTGTAAGTACCGCAGGTACGATTCGTGGTAAAATTTTTCATGAAATAATTTTTTTATAAAACGGCAGAGTGCAGGTTACGCCTTCGATCATTCTGCCGCGTACATCAATATTTACTGCGATACCCGGCTTTGCAAAACCTGCGTCAAGTAAGGCCATGGCGCAGGCTTTTTCCAGATACGGACAAAAGGTGCCGGATGTGGTAATTCCAATCTGAACGCCGCCGCTGTAAACCGCCGACTTCTCCCTTGCTATACCGCGTCCGGTTATCTCAATTCCGGTCCGCAGCCGGGATGGTCTGAATTTTTTTTCCAGGGCCGTTTTGCCGATAAAATCCGGTTTGTTCATTTTTACGCCAAAAGAAAGACCCGCTTCAAATGGCGTGATTGTTTCGTCCATTTCATGGCCCCACAGGGGCATTCCGGCTTCCAGCCTTAATGTATCCCGGCAGCCCAGCCCGCATGGCAGCAGGCCTGCATTCTTGCCGGCGTCCAGCAGTTTTTCCCATAACAATACCGCGTCATTGTTTTTGCAGTAGAGTTCAAAACCGTCTTCGCCTGTGTACCCGGTCTGCGATATTATGCAGGGGATTCCGGCTGCGCTGCCGTTTTCAATCAAAGTGTAATATTTTGAAGGAATTGTATTTGAAACAGAGGCCAGGATTTTTTGTGACTGCGGACCCTGCAGGGCAATCTGGGCCCAATCATCGGACACATCTTCAAAACAACAGTCTCCGCTGATTTTTTTTCCAATCCAGGCCGCGTCTTTTTCGCGGTTGGCCGCGTTAACCACCAGCATATAGCGGCCTTCATCCATTTTACAGACTACCAGGTCATCTATAATACCGCCGGTTTCATTACACAGGAGAGTATACCTGACCCGGCCGGTTACCATGTTTGTAAAATCATTGGTAAAAATTAGGCCCAGATTGCGCAGGGCGTCTTTTCCGGTAAGCGTAAATTCGGCCATGTGGCTTACATCGAACAGGCCGGCGTTTTTACGCACCGCGTTATGTTCGGCAATGACTCCGGTTTCATATTGGACGGGCAGGGAATAACCGGCGAAGCTGACCATACGTCCGCCGTTTGAAGAATGCCATTCGAAAAGCGGGGTTCTTTTTTCCATAACAGACTCCGGCTGCGCATTTTTACGGATTTTTGCTTTTTTGCAAAAACCGTGCCGCATATATATACGAAACGTATTAATATATGCGTGCGCTCCGTCTGTTACCTGAAAGATTCTTTCCCAGCGGGAAATTGCCTCGTCGGTATTATGTTTTTTACTGTAAGAAACTAAAACATAATTTTTCGGAGTGTCGACAGGCCTTATACGGCCTAAAAAATCCGGTACTTTTGCCTGAGAGTTTTTCGCCTTGCCCCTACGGCCCCCGGTATTTAATAACTTATAATTAAATAAAAATTTTTAAATACCGGATGTCTCCCGGATTTTTTATTCGAACATTTTTAATATAGTGTATTTTTCAAAAAACGGCAACAGCGCGGTGGTAACTAGTTAAGTAGGAAGTAGTTAAGTAGTGAGTAGCTAAGTAGCTAAGTAGTTGTCTTCTCTACTAACCACTTACCACTTACTACTAACCATTTACTACTTACTATTCAATGTGTTGGCTGTTTTTATTGACATAAAACATCATTTATGGAATAATTAGGATGACAAGGTATGTTCCCTGTCTTGATCGGAATTTTCCGGTCCATTTATAATCTTTTAAGGAGAATTTATGAACGGAATGAAAAAGACGGCATTGATTTTTGTTGCCGTACTTGTTTTGGCAATGGTCTTTGCCGGCTGCCAAAAAGCCGCCGCTCCGGCTGCCTCCGGCAGTACGGCTGTAAAGCAAAGCATAACTTTCACCGGTTATCCGATGAATGCCAAAAACAAAACTATAACCTGGTTTGGATCTGAAGGCTATGTACCCAATGCTGTATATGCCAGCGCGGATCAGTCACCTTTCCACACCGGTCTCCAGGACATGCTTGGGGTTACCATTAAATGGATATTCCCCATTGCCGGAACAAACAGCGCGCAGGCCATTAACATGACACTGGCGTCCGGCGATCTCCCGAACATTATGTTCGGCGGAATGATGGGCGACGCGGCCAGGTATATCGACGAAGGCACTTTCCAGGACCTTAGCCCCCATATGCAGGAATGGTCTCCGGCCTATTGGAAATGGATTCATACCAATCCGGCCTATGACCGCGCGATGAAGACCGACAGCGGCAAATATTACGGCTACGGCTTCTTCCGCGAAGCTGGCGGCTGGAACGATACTTATTTGGGCCCGGTAGTCAACAAGACCTGGCTTGATCAGAGCAATCTTCCCCTTCCCGCAACCCTTTCCGACTGGGATAAAACACTCCGTACTTTTAAGCAAAAATACAATGTGCCCATGAGCTTTGCGTGGTCGCGCGTTTCCGGATACGGAACCGGTATTTCCGGAGCCTTTGGCGCCTATACTTTTGCAGATTACAGACTCTATATCGACAACAACAAAAAAGTTCAGCTTGCCAATATCCAGCCGGAATTCAGGAACGAACTCCAGTTCTTTAACAAATGGTGGAATGACGGCCTTATCGATCAGGACTTCCTTTCCATCACCGACACAATGGCCCGCTCCAATGCCCTTAATCAAAAAATGGGTATTTCCATTACCTCCATGGGCCAGATGTCCAACTGGAGAGTCGACGCTGACGGCGCCAAAAACGGCTCGAACTGGATCGGACTTCAGTATCCCAAGGGCGACGACGGTACCCTGGTTCAGGTTGACGGCGGCTACGGCATAGGTTCTGTAGTAGCGGTTGTTACATCATCGGTAAAACCCGAAGATATGGAACTGGTCATGAGGATGCTGGACTACGCCTACACCGATGACGGGAACCTTTACTGGAACTTCGGCAAGAAAGGTGTTTCCTGGGATTACGGTCCTGACGGGAAACCGGCCTATCTTCCCCTGGTTACCAATGATCCTGACGGACTTAACAACTCCATCGACAAATACGGCGGATCAACCTGGAGCGGCAACTGCATCCAGGCGACTGCCCTGCTCTACATGAAGAACACCCAGGAATCAATTGACGCAAACGATCTCTGGTTCTATCCCAACCAGGCGATCTCTTTCCCGAGCAAAATGCCCAACGGTATGACGCTTACCCCGGACGAGAGCACCAGGGCCGCGGATCTGCGCGCAGCCATTTCAACCTATGTAAATGAAGCCGCTATACAGTTCCTTACCGGCCAGATCCCATTGTCCAACTGGGACGCTTATGTTGCCCAGGTTAATTCGATGGGCGCGCCGGAGCTCTTAAAGATTTATCAGGCAGCCTACGACAGGTACCTTGCCCGCTAATTACTGATTTTTTCTGTTGATATAAAGGCTGCTCCCGGAATCCGGGGCGGCCTTTTTTGTTGGTGACCTTTTTGTTGACAATTTATTGGATTCATTTCATAATTATTAAATAAAAGGGGTACCATGAGGGACATAAACATCAGTAAACTTCCGCTGGGAAAAGTCCTGGCAAGAGATTTTAGACTGAACAAATATAAGTATTTGCTGATTCTGCCTGTGCTGGTTTATTTTATTCTTTTTTCATATAAACCAATTTATGGTTTGGTTATAGCGTTCCAGGATTTTAGGGCCAACCTTGGCATAATGCGCAGTAAATGGGTAGGATTAAAGAATTTTATTACTTTTTTTAAGGATCCGTATTTCTTTAGGTTAATTAAAAATACTTTGTCCATAAGTCTGCTGAGTATCCTGTTTGGGTTTCCCGCTCCCATTCTCCTTGCCATTCTGCTTAACGAATTAAAAAATATTGCCTTTAAGCGCACAGTTCAGACTATCACATATATGCCTTATTTTATTTCCATGGTTGTTGTAGGCGGTCTAATCCGCAATTATACGACAAGCGACGGGATTTTTTCCCAAATAACTATGGCTTTTGGCGGCGCCGGGAAAAATTTTCTCATGTTTCCGCAGTACTTTTATCCCATTTACATAATATCAGACATCTGGCAGTACATAGGCTGGAATTCCATCATTTACCTCGCGGCCATTACCGGTATTGATCAGGAACAATACGAAGCGGCGATTATTGACGGAGCCGGCAGATTCAGGCGTATTTTCAGTGTTACTCTGCCCAATCTGCTGCCCATTATAATGGTGCTCTTTATCCTGCGTATGGGAGGAATCCTGAATGTCGGGTTTGAAAAAATAATTCTGCTTTATAACCCTAATATTTATTCGGTGGCGGATGTTATTTCTTCGTTTGTTTACCGCCGCGGTATCCAGGACGCCGCCTACAGCTACGCGACTGCGGTCGGGATGTTTAATTCGGTGGTGAATATTGTGTTCCTGTTCGGAGCCAATACCCTTAGCCGCAAATATACTGAACTGGGCTTGTTTTAGGGGGCGCCGGATGAATAATACAAAACCAAAAAAACTGAACAAGCTGAATAAATATACAATTAGCGACTATGTTTTTGACAGTATCAATGTGGTATTTATGGTTGCCTTGATGTTTGTAACCGTATATCCGATGTACTACGTTATTGTCGCCTCCGTTACAAACAACCTCGCCCTGCTGGCGACACCGGGCTTTCTCTGGTACCCAAAGGGATTTACCCTCGGTTCGTTTAAACTCGCCTTTACCCACCCGCTGATATTATCCGGGTACAAAAACATTCTCTTTGTTATGTTCTGGGGTTTGATAATCAATATTATGCTTACCCTGTTTACCGGCTTTTTCCTCGCGTCAAAAGATGTTTATTTTAAAAAACCGATTCTGTTTATTATTCTTTTTACGATGTTCTTTAACGCCGGAATGATTCCCAATTTTTTGAACATCCGCAGTCTGGGTCTTTACAATTCACTTTGGTCGTTGATCCTTCCCGGAGCCGTAAGCGTTTATAACTCAATCATCTGCCGGACCGCAATAGAGACTGTGCCGGAGAGTCTTCCTGAGTCCGCGCGCATTGACGGGGCCAATGATCTTACAATATTGTTCAAGATCATTACTCCGCTTATAAAGCCAACCATTGTCGTCCTTATTCTTTATTACGGGATCGGCCACTGGAATTCCTGGTTTAACGCGTCCATCTACATTAGGGATAACATAAAGCTGCCCATCCAGAATATTCTTAGGTCAATATTAATTGCCAACTCCGATATTCTGAACGCAGCAGCTACGGAAAAAGACCAAATCAACCAATTTGCTGAATCAATAAAATACGCGGCAATTGTAATCACCACAGTGCCGATACTTTTCATTTACCCATTCCTGCAGCGCTACTTTGTTAAGGGCGTTATGATTGGAGCGGTCAAGGGTTAATGAAAGAAATGAGAAATGAGAAATTAGGAATGAGTAATTAAGAATTGGCGATAATTTCCAATCTTTTAATTTCTAATTTCTCATTCTTAATTTCTAATTTTTTTAAGGCTGTTTCCCAATATAGGCCAGTATCCCGCCGTCTACGTAGAGAATGTGGCCGTTTACAAAGTCCGACGCGCCTGAGGCCAGAAAAACTGCCGGTCCCTTAAGATCGTCTGTGTTGCCCCAGCGTGCTGCCGGAGTCTTGGAAATGATGAACTGGTCAAAGGGATGGCGGCTGCCGTCCTTTTGCCTTTCGCGCAGGGGCGCCGTTTGCGGTGTTTCGATGTAGCCGGGGCCGATGCCGTTGCACTGAATGTTGAATTCGCCGTATTCACTTGCTATATTGCGGGTCAGCATTTTAAGCCCGCCCTTTGCCGCCGCGTACGCGCTTACCGTTTCCCTGCCCAGTTCGCTCATCATTGAACAAATGTTGATAATTTTGCCGCCGCCATTTTTTATCATCGACGGAATTACCGCCTTGGAAACTATAAACGGCGCGTTGAGATCAACGTCAATGACTTTGCGGAAATCTGCTGCGCTCATCTCGGTCATCGGGATTCTTTTGATGATTCCTGCGTTGTTAACCAGAATATTTATGGCCCCCGCGTCCTTTTCGATTTTTGTGATGGTGTCCCTGACCGCGTTTTCGTCGGTTACATCGCAGACATAACCGTGCACCGGAATTCCGGCTTGTTTGTACGAAGCAAGACCTTTGTCCACCAGTTCCTGGTTAATGTCGTTAAAGACGATCTTCGCGCCGGCTTCGTGGTAAGCCTGTGCAATCGCAAAACCAATTCCGTAGGAGCCGCCTGTAATCCAGGCCACCTTTCCGGTTAAAGAAAAAGCATTATTAAAACTCATTATTTTTGCCTCCGTGTTTTTAAGATCATCTTGCCCCTTTGAGAGGTCGTGTTTTACAAAAGTTTGTCTGCCGGAACAGTATCCATATCGTCAAAATCCTGGTTTTCGCCGGCCATTGCCCAGATGAACGTATACGCCGCGGTGCCTGCGCCGGAGTGAATTGACCAGGACGGCGAAATAACTGCTTCCTGGTTTTTCATGACTATGTGGCGGGTCTGTTGCGGCTGGCCGTGGAGATGGAAAACAACCTGGCCGGGTTTTACGTCAAAGTAAAAGTAAACTTCCATGCGCCGTTCATGGGTGTGAACCGGCATTGTATTCCAGATTGAACCTTCCTCCAGAATTGTCATCCCCATTGAAAGCTGGCAGCTCTGCAGGACCGCCGGATGCACGTACTGGTAAATTGTCCTGGCGTTGCAGGTTGACTGGTCGCCCAGTTTGCGGGGATTGGCTTTTTCGATCGGGATAAAAACCGCCGGGTATGTTGTATGGGCCGGAGTGCTGGCCATGTAAAACTTTGCAGGTTTTTCTTTGCCTGCGCTTGCAAAAATAACTTCTTTGGTTCCCTTGCCGATGTAGAGGCCGTCGCCCTTCTTCATTTTAAAAACCTGGCCGTCGGCCGTTACAGAACCCGAGTTCTCGATGCAGATAATTCCCAGTTCTCTGCGATCAAGAAAAACATCGCTGCCGAATTCCTTGCCGCCTTTGAGCTGGAGTTTTTTCGTCGCCGGATACGCTCCGCCGAACACTACCCTGTCATTATGGGTATAACAGAGGCTGATTTCATCCTTTATAAATACCTTGTCAAAAAGATAATGTTCCCTCATGGCCGCTGTGTCGTAGTGCTTCATGTCCTGGGGGTGGTTGCTGTAACGTATGTCCAGTTTCATATTAACTCCTGTTGGTTTTTTGATTACATTATAAATTTAAACCACACATAAAAAATTGTCAAATGGGCGCGATGTATAGAGTAAACTATAACTATTCCGGCAGATTATCGGATTTATCTTGAATTTTCACTTAACCGATTGCATGGTTTTTACTTAACCGATTACATGAATTTTATTTAACCGATTACATGAATTTTATTTAACCTGCGGCGGCCTCTGCGGCTTTTTCCCTAAGAAACGCAATCACCGATCGTGCGGTTGCAGGCCTGGTGTTTTCCAGCAGTATGTCAATATTAGGTTTGCGCTCGATCAGCAGTTTTAAAAAAACCGGCCAGTCGAAATCCCCGGTCCCGGCAGGGAGATCGCCTTTTTTACGGCCGTTTTCCATGCGGAAGTCCTTGGCATGAATTGCCATTATCCTGTCTCCGAACGCGTCCATGGTCCGGGTAAAGAACGACTGCTGGCTTTCGCGCAGGCCGTCAACCGGCATTAGGTTTACCGGATCCCAAATTATACCCAGCGCAGGGGTAGGGAAGCGTTCGATCAGAGCTTGCATTTTTTCAATGCTTGAAATCGTATGCTGATAAGCCACCGGTTCAATGGCGGCTATTGATCCGCATTTTTCCGCGCAGTTAAGCAGGCGTTCGGCAGATTTACAAAAGAGGTCAAAGGTTTGTTCGTTCTGTGTATCCGGATGGAATGAGCAGTTTGCGTTAAGGGACCCGGTCTCTGTTCCGACCAGGGCACAGCCAAAGTCCCCTGCGCACCGCAGATGCTCTTCAAAACTGCGCAGCGCCTTTTCACGCTCGTCCCTTTCCGGGTGGATCGGGTTTATGTAACAGCCCAGTACTGCAATCGAAATATTTTGTCTTTCAAAAATTTTTTGTATCCGCCGCGCGTATCCCGGGCTTAGCGCACCCGGCCCGGGGGAAGGATCAAGGGCTTTTGAGAGTGCAAGCTGTATGGATTCCGGATGGTAGTCCGCCAGAATATCTGCCAGCTGTTCCGGCGGCAGTTTGCCGTAGTCATGGGCGCGCAGGCCGATTTGTATCATGCTTTATTTATACACCAAATTCCTGATATAATAAACTATAATGCGAATTCGCAGCGCTGTTTTGTCCGACGCTCAGGCCATACTCGGCATTTACGCTCCCTATATTACAGATACCTGTATTTCCTTTGAAACCGAGGTTCCTTCGATCGAAGAATTCGGGACCAGAATTGAAAAAATCAAGCTGGATTATCCTTACCTTGTCTGTGAATCAGACGGTAAAGTCGCGGGTTTCGCCTATGCTTCAAAACACCGCGAACGCGCTGCATACCGTTACAGCGTAGATGTGTCCGTTTATGTGGCGCCGGCTTACCAGCGGCAGGGTATTGGCAGCGCCCTTTACACCGAATTATTTGAGCAGCTGTGCGGACAAAGCATTTATACGGTATTTGCCGGCATTGCGCTCCCAAACGATAATAGTACGGCTCTCCATAAAAAGTTTGGATTTGCGCAAGTCGGCATATATCACAATGTCGGTTATAAAATGGGCAGATGGCTTGATGTGATGTGGATGGAAAAGCCGCTTGCCGTATATAATATTCCGGAGGTAAAAAGTGAACGATTTATTTGAAAAAGCCAAAGGTTTGATTTCCGCATGGAAAGGCAATGATTATATTTTTGGCCGCGGCGTCCTGCCGCAGATTGGCCGGCTTGTTTCCCGTTACGGCAAAAACGCCATGCTTGTCTGCAGTTCCTCGCATATCGAAACAGTCGCCGGGCCGATATCCGATTCGTTAAAAAAAGCCGGCGTAAGCCTTGCCGGCGGGGGTATAGTTCCGGGCGCGGCTCCCAATACACCACGCTCTGATGTCTACCGTATAGAAACCTGGTTCCTTCATCATGAACCTGACGTAATTGTCGCAGCCGGCGGCGGCTCCACCATTGACGCCTGCAAAGCTTCCAACTTCCTGGCCTGTCTCGGCAAAACAGCGTCTCCGGAAATCGATCACTGGTTTGGCACCGGCGTAATTTCGGCGGCGCTTGCCGCGTCCGGGAAGAAACTGACCCCCGTTGTCGCTGTGCAGACTTCGGCAAGTTCCGGCGCTCACCTGACCAAATATTCCAATATAACCGACCTGTCGGCAGGTCAAAAAAAACTTATTGTGGATGACGCAATTGTCCCGCGGGCAAGCCTTTTCGATTATGATACAACAGCTTCTGTGCCAATCAAGGTTACAATGGACGGTATTCTGGATTCATTCTCCCATTGCTTTGAAGTTTTTACCGGGCTGCCGGCCGATACCCCGCGGGAAAAATATGATCTCGCCGCGTCCATTGCCGGGACAGTTATGGAACTCGTCCTCAAATACGCTATGGCCGTAATTAAAAATCCGTCCGACATGGAAGCCCGGCAGGCCATTGGTCTGGCATCGGATTTGGGAGCTTACGCAATAATGATAGGCGGAACCCACGGTCCGCATATGACCAGTTTTTCGCTTATCGGGCTGGCCGGCCACGGTACCGCCTGCGGTATTATGAATCCGTATTACGCGGTCCTGTTCGCACCCGCCATTGAAAATCAATTGAGGCTGGTATGCGGATTACTCGCAAGGTACGGTTTTATTAAAGACGATCCTCAGAAATTGTCCGGCAGGGAACTGGGCCTTGCCTTTGCCGGAGGCATGACCGTGTTCGGTAAATCAATTAACGCACCGGTAACACTGGGCGAATTGTTTAAATGGGATCAGACCTATATTGCAAAAATACTGGATGCTGCCAAAGATCCGCAGCTTGAAATGAAACTGCGGAATATGCCTGTCCCGATCAGCGCTTCGGAAGTTGATGAATATATCGGTTCTGTCATCAAGGCGGCGGTAAGCGGTGATTTTTCGTTAATCAAAACCATAAGTGTTGGCTGATTAACGCTGCTAAACCGGGATTACGCTGTCCTGTTGATTAATCAAGCGGCCATTTGCCCTTATACACTGACTTGTTGGGTTCCGACAATTGCCAGCCTTTTATTTTAACAATAAAGGGCCACTTGCTTGAATTACCAAAAGTCCGCAGTACAATCGACGCGATGTTCATTTCATTTTTTAGTACCGCGGCCATGCTCGGCTCACTTGTTGAGACTGACGGAAATTGGCTTTCGTTGACCGTATAAATGGCCTTTCCGTTCAGGGCGCTGTGGTTGTAACCCATAATCGCAAACACTTTGGCGTCTCCTGTGTCTTCCCTTATTTTGCGGAAATTTTCCGCCATAAACTGTTCGCGCAGTATCGCGATTCTTTTTTGGTTTTCTTTTTGTGAAAGTTTAAAATTCCAGTTGTTTGCCAAAAGGCCCTGTTCTACATTGGCGATTATTTTTTTCATCAATTCCATATCCGGGGCGCTGATATTTGAGTACCTGGCCTGATTGGTTCTGAAGTCTTCTATCAGCCTGTACCAGTTGCCGGCCCTCTGCCAAATCCCGTCGCCGGAGAACAGCGGGATGCCTTCAATCTGATCGTAATTTTTTAAAATAAAAAACCATAACGCATCAACCCCCGCGCCGTACGGATCATGTTCAATATCAAAACCGTGGACCCTGATTTTTTCTTCAAGCGTTGAATTCCACTGATAAATTTTTTTGTAGAATTCCGCCTTTCCCTTGTTAAAGATGGTTATTCTTTTTGCGGCGGAATACCTGTTTATAAACTCATAACAATCTTCGTCGCCGGTATCAAAATAATACTGAAAAAAAAGTGCGTCCGAAAAACTGCACTCCAGGGCAAAGTCTCTGACGCCCAGTGAGTAATAGTATTGCATTAAGCCCAGCTCAATACCGAAGTTCTGGGAGCTGATGTGGTTCTCGCCTATAAAAATTACATCATAATTTTTTAAATCAGGAGTCTTTGGTTTGATTGTAAATCCGGCGCCGCTTTCCGGTATACTGCCCTGAGCTGCAGGGTTGTGACACCCCAAAAGCAGCGGAATAATTACCGCACAGACAATCAGCAAAAAAATTCTGCCGTGATTGTCCTTCATTTTTTTCTATTGACTCTTACATCAGCGGGGCAAACAGGCGCAGCAGATCCTGAAAAATCCGCTGCGGCGCGTTTCTGGCGCAGTCTGCCAGGGTTATTTCGTGGCAAAGCGGCAGGGTGTTGTTAAAATCATCCCTTACCGTTTTTACCGTCTCTGACTCCAGCAGAAGGACTCCGCATTCAAAGTGCAGGTAAAGGCTGCGGAAGTCAAGGTTTGTTGTTCCCACTGTCGCTGTCCTGTCATCGGATACGAAAGTCTTGGAATGGTTGAAACCCTGGGTGTACTCATAAATCTTGACGCCGGACAATATTAACTGGCGGTAGTAGGAACGGGATACAACGGCGACATACCATTTGTCCCAGCGGTGCGGGGTTACTATCCTTACGTCAACACCGCTTTTGGCAGCTATCGATAACGCCGAAATTAAATCGTCATCCACTACAAGATACGGTGTATTGATGTAAACGTAGTCTTTGGCGTTGTTTATTATTTTTATGTAAACATGCTCCCCGATGTTTTCGGAGTCCAGGGGGCTGTCCGCGTAGGGCTGCACATATCCGTCATCTTCAATCCCGCACGTCTGTTGCTTCCACGGATAAAAAGATTGGGGGTCATCGTAAACGCGCTGATCCTGGCCGTTCCACATCTGCAAAAAAATCAGCGCGAAACTCCAGGCGGCCATTCCTTCCACCATTATGGCCGCGTCTTTCCAGTGGCCGAACCTTTCCTTGGCGTTGATGTATTCGTCGGCCAGGTTCATGCCGCCTGTAAACGCCGTCTTGCCGTCTATACAGACGATCTTGCGGTGGTCCCTGTTGTTCTGCAGGGATGACAATACAGGCTTGAACGGATTAAATACCGTACTCCTGATTCCCTTCTTTTTTAACGTTTCCCTGTAGTTGGCGGGCAGAGATGTAAAGTTTCCAAGATCGTCATAAATAATCCGGACATCAATTCCTGCGGCTGCCTTTCTTTCCAGAATTTCCAGAATTGAATCAAACACTACCCCGGAACGCAGTATAAAAAATTCCAGGAATATGTATTTCTCCGCCTTTTCAAGTTCGATTAAAACTCTGTTAAAAAAAGATTCGCCTGAGTCAAAATAAACCGATTTTGTATGCGTATATACAGGATACCCCGCGTGTTCGTGCAGGTAATGGGCAAGGGGCTCACTGTCCAGGCCCTGCTGTTTTAACAGCGGCAAAAAATTTCCCGGTAAAAAATACAGCGGCTTGTACCTGCGTTCCAGATCCTCGGTTTTTTTCTGCATTTTGCGCGGATTGGTTTGTGTATGGAAAATTACGTAAAAAAGTCCGCCGAATACGGGGAAGAGCAGAATTAAAAAAATCCAGATTATTTTGTAGGCAGATTTTTCCTGTTTGTTCATTATATACAGGCTTACGATTATGCTGATCCAGTAAAGAAGGAGATCAACAAAACGATAAGCCCTGCTGGTGCTTATAACCAGGGCGATAATTACAAATATCTGGATTAACAGCAGGGTGATGATCAGCAGACGCCGCCGGAATACTACCCTTACCCAGTTTTTCTGTTCCATATTTTTTAAGCCGGCCAGGCTCCTATTCCCTGTCTAAGCAGTACAACATCGCCGGTTCTCATGTCAAGGACAGTTGAAACAACCCGTTCCTGGTCTTCTCCCGGATCGAGGATCACATCCAGTCCGTTTATTGTTTCCAGTTCCCACCCGCCTTCAAAAAGGACATCTTCGCCGAACAGGACATTTTTACCGTCTTCATCGTCAAAATCGGGCATATAGTCCTCGGCCATGGACCGTTTGGCGGTAATTCCGTAGAGCGGGCAGCCCAGGCTGTTTATTACCGTTACCGGCACCGGATGCGCCGGAAGCCTGACGCCAATTTCTTTGCGTCTTAGGCTAAGAGTTTTTTCCGTGCCCAAAAGCGTGCTTAAAATAAAAACATAGGGCCCCGGCGCCAGGCGCTTTATCAGCCTGAACCTGGTATTGTCCAGGCTGCACCATTCGCCGAACTGGGCGATATTGGAACATAAAATTGTAAAGAGTCTTTCGTCCTTTTCCCCGGACAGCTGCCGCAGTTTTTTGATTCCTTCCCTGGACTGTGTTGAACAGACAATGCTCCAGCTCGTATCGGTCGGAAGCGCGGCTATACCGCCGTTGACCAGGAGTTTTACCGATCTGTTTAAAATACGATCGTCGATGTTTCCCGCAGCCACGTATTCAATCATGAAATTTTCCCTGGTTATGGGACCCAGATTAACTTATCGGGCGCGGATTCCTTGAGGAATATTTTTTCGTATAAGCCTGAAGGCTCTACTCCCGGGTCTTCGGGAAAGTAGGTAGCCCGGAAAAACCAGACCACGTCGGCCATGGCAGACGCGGAATTGGTCGGCGCGTAACGGAACCAGATTTCTTTTTCTTCCAGGATTTTACGGGCTTTTTCGTCGGTAACAAGTTCGCTGTCGGTAAGACGGCGTATCTCGGAACGGAGTCCACCGTAATGGGTATTCCCTACCGAAAGCATGCGAAGTTTTTCGTATTCGTCCATCCAGTAGATTTCGTAAATTCCTGCAACTGCGGGTACTTTGGCGTTAATGGTCCATCTGTCCGCGACAGCCAGGGGCGACCATTGAATATTGTAATAAGCGGCGTTTTCTTTCGCCAGCAGAGTTATCCCGTAGTCCATAATTAAATATAACATACAAAAAATGAATTTTCCAAGAGTATAATATTAATATTTTTTCTACATTAAAAAAACCAAAATGTGCATTATTTTATACTATTTAAGATTCTTTTGGTAATTTTTTTTTGTCAATTTATCCTAATTCTTTATAATATAAGGAATTAAGATATTTTTATTTAAAAGTGGTTACCTGGCACGAAAATTGCTATATAAAGGTTAAGTGATGATTATAAAGTGAGGAAAACAGATAATATGAACAATGGAACACATGATGCAAATAAAGATGAAGTTTTACAATCTTATTTTCATCAAATCAAAAATATACCTTTATTGACCTTTGAAGAAGAACTGGAATTATCCAGGCTTATAGAAAAAGGCGACCAGGCAGCCAAAAAAAGGCTGATCGAAGCCAATCTTAAACTCGTAGTCAAGATTGCGCGTGCCTATGTAACTTCCGATGTTCCGCTTCTTGACATAATCCAGGAAGGCAACCTCGGTCTTATGACAGCTGCCGGCAAATACAGCCACTTAAAAAAAGTACGTTTTTCAACATACGCCGGCTGGTGGATTCGCCAGACAATAAGCAGGTACATGGTAAATAAACGCCGTACAATCCGTCTGCCGCACAGGAAGGAAGAAACCCTCCGCAGAATTCAGAGGGTATACCATACATTAACCCAGACCCTTAACAGGCAGCCGCGTCTGGAAGAAATCGCCCAGAATGTGGGAGCTTCCTGCGCCGAAGTGGAACTCATTCTTAACATGACCAACGGTTTTATTCCGGTTGACATGGATAACAGAAATGACGAATACGGCATTATCGAAGATATTTATGAAGATTATACCTACAGCCCGGAACAGCAGCTTATGCGCAAATCATCCAGGGACGCGACCCTTAAGGCGTTAAAGTCGCTTAAAAACCGGGAGCGCCGCATACTTATGTACCGTTACGAATTCAACGGCGAAGAAAAACCTACCTTAAAAAATATCGGCGAGAAAATGGGAATCTCCCCGGAGACTGTACGTCAAATCGAAATCCGGGCCATTAACAAGATGCGGAATTTTTCTGACGATCTTCATACTTATTATCTGGAAGCAATCTGAGCCTTTCCCGGAATCCGGTCAATTCCTGGAAGCCTGCTTGTAAAATAATTTTTGTTCACCCGGCAATCCTCCGGCCGGGTGAACTTTTTTTTGGTATCTGCTTGATCAATCTAAATAAAAAAATTAAAAGATGCCGATAAATATCTTAAGGCGGTAATTATGAGAAAAAGATATTTTTCCGGTATTATCCTTTTGACTCTTATTGTTACATTTTTTAGCTGTACGACTCCCGCTCCGGCCCCTGCTCCTGCGCCGGCTCCACCTCCTGCGCCCATCATAGTACAAACACCGCCGGATACTTTAATGCCGCTGACCGTCGGCATTCTGCAGCGGCTATTTGAATCAAACGAACAAATGGCCAACGAGATAAAAAACTACCAGATGATTCTTTTTGGCAGGATTCTGCTTGAAAGGAACTATACGCAGTCCACCAACCGGCTTGAATCCGGCAAGGTAACTTTTGAAGATGTGCATGTCAGGGATGAAATAACTGTTCCGGACCAGGTTGAAGGCCAGACCATGGAAATGCAGATCGTTAATAATGAAATAATTCTTTCTGTATGTTTTGAACGGGAAGACCGTTATGCAAACTGCCAGCTCCAGTTCTCTTCCATGGCAGGCGATCCGGAAGGTTATTTTTACCTTAAATACAGCCCCAACGGAAAAGCGGTCAGCGCCGGTGATGCAAGGGGCATTGTATCTTACGGCGGCCCGGAATACAGCATAAAATTTACCGGCGATAAAAGTCCTTATTTATTGATAAAATTGACCCAGAAGGATACTGACCGGGTGAATTCCCGCACAGCATCGGGGCGCAAGATACAATAGTCTTTTGTTTTAAAACTGCTTGAAAACTGCCAGCCGCAAAAAAAAATCTCCGCCGGGCAAAAAACCCGGCGCTGTTTCCAAAACCAAACGGAGATTTTCCAAAAAAGAAAAACTTTCCAGGCTGATTTTACATAATAAAATTTCTGTGATGCTTGTCACCGGGATTCTGATAAGCGTTGGCATGCTTGTCTCGGTTTATTATGTTGTTTCACAGGGGCGCAATGAAATAACAGGTGAAATTATTGCCGCGCAGGAGCCTGTCCCTGCACAGCAGGAGCCTGCCGCTGACTTGCTCCCGGTTGCCGCAGTTGAACTTCCTGCACCCGCCGCTGTTGAACCGCCGCCAGTTGTACCGACACAGCTTCCTGCCCCCGCTGCGCCCAAACTGCAGCCTGCGGCCCCGCCGGCTGCGGCTGTACCTGTACAACCGGCCGCGCCGGTTCAGCAGACGCCGGTTCAGCAAGCGCCGGCGTCCGTACAACAGGCGCCAAAAAAGATCAACAGTATAAAACTCGTTTTTGTAATTGATGACGCGGGCAACAATTTGCGGGATCTTGAACCGTATCTGCGTTTCCCGGGATCGCTTACGATTGCTGTACTTCCGGGACTTCCCAATTCCGCAGAGGCCGCGCGCCGGATCCGGGCCGCAGGCAAGGAGGTGCTGCTGCATCAGCCGATGGAATCCCTTGGCGGCAGCAATCCGGGGCCCAAAGCGATTTATTCGGCAATGTCAGAGGCAGAAATTCGGTCGGTTGTTAACAGCAATCTGGATGAAGTCTGGCCGGTTGCCGGTATAAATAATCATGAAGGTTCAAAGATTTCCATGGATGAAAAGATCATGGAAATTATTCTTGATATCTGCCGTGAGCGCGGAATATTTTTTCTTGATTCCCGCACCACCGCTGATACCGCCGCTCCCGAGGCTGCCATACGTCTTGGCGTGGAAATCGGAGAACGCGATGTGTTTCTCGACAACGATCATGACCGCAATTCCATAATAAGCTACCTTGATTCCGGTCTTGCGAAAGCCGCGCAAAAGGGAAACGCCGTAATGATAGGCCATGTCTCCACAGATACCCTTGCGTCCATACTTAATGAATTTTATCCGGGGTGGATTGATCGGGGATATACACTTTCCACAGTTTCAGGAATTATGGAAAAATAATGAAAGTCCTTGGTATAGAAACTTCCTGCGATGAATGCGCGGCCGCCATCGTGGAAGACGGGCATATTGTCCTTTCCAATATGATCCATTCCCAGATACCCGATCACGCGGCCTTCAACGGAGTAGTCCCGGAGATAGCCAGCCGCAAACATATTGAATGGATACAGGCGGTCGTACAGGAAGCGCTTTCAAAGGCCGGCCTGGGACCCGGCGGAATTGACGCTGTTGCCGCTTCAAACCGGCCCGGCCTTATCGGCGCCCTGCTGGTCGGCCTGAACTTTGCCAAGGCATTTGCCTGGGCCAAAAAAATTCCTTTTATTGCCATTGATCATATGCTGGCCCACCTTTACGCTTCCAGGCTTTATATTGGTAAATCTGAAAAACCTGACCTGCCGCCGGATTACCCGTTCCTGGGATTGCTTGTCTCCGGCGGCCACAGCATAATCTGCCGCGCGGATAGTTTTGATAATATAAGCGTAATCGGCGCGACTACGGACGACGCGGCAGGGGAAGCGTTTGACAAGGTTTCCAAGTTTTATGGTTTTGGTTATCCCGGCGGCGCTGTAATTGACGCGCTGGCCAAAACCGGCAATCCGGAAGCCTATCATTTTCCGCTCCCGAACCTGACCGGAAAAAATCCATGCGACTTTTCGTATTCCGGGCTCAAGACAGCGGCGATCCACCAGCTGTGTCAATTTAAAACCGGAGCCGGGGCCAATGCAGCCGCAGTTGTAACCGGCGCCGGAGCTTCATCTTCGTCTTATGCCGGAGATGCTGCAGATATAGCTGCTTCCTTTCAAAAAACCGCAATAGAAATACTTGTCCGCGGCCTTCTTAATGCGGTAAAAGTAACGGGAATCAAAACAATTGTAGCAGGCGGCGGAGTCGCGGCAAACTCGGTACTCCGTTCGCGGCTGGCGCAGCAGCTGGATCTTCGCTGTATATTCCCGCCCATGGAACTCTGCGGCGACAACGGCGCCATGGTCGCGGGTATTGGTTACCAATACCTTGTAAGGGGCGACAGATCGCCGTTAACGGTAACAGCCTCCGCCAGGGTAGAAGGCTTTAAACGTAAACTGCATCAGGATTAACGGACGGTTAACGGCGGTATAACGATGGAAAACATTTCTAATTTGCAGGAATATTTAATAGTATATTTTTGACGGAGGATTTTTATGGCCATTAACAAAGAAGAAAAATTTATTATCCGCGAACTTGCAAGGCAGGTAAAAGACCTGGCAGCTCTGGATATTAACCGCCAGAGGATAAACCGTATTAAAGATATGCACAGCCTTAAACCTGTGCGCCCTCCTGTCTGGATTGACGAATTGCCCTGGCACGAGATGAACATAGATGACGAACTGACCCTGCGCTGCACGGACAAAAAGGCCCAGCAAATGGAAATGCAGCTTCGCAGGGTTTTGTTCCGCTGGAAGCACATTCAGGCGGATATGGTTGTCGAAGACACTTTTTATGTAAACAAGACCTATACCGAATCGGACCTGGGCGTTGAGGTAATGGAAAAGACAGCGGCTACAAACGCGGCCAATCATATTATTTCCCACCATTACGAGGACCAGCTTGATACAGAGGAAAAACTGGACGGCCTTAAAATGCCGGTAATAACAGCAGAGCCGCAAACAGACAAAGTAAATCTTGAAATTACCAATGATGTCTTTGACGGCATAATGCCTGTCAGGCTGCGCGGTTATGGAATTTATTACGCGCCCTGGGATGTAATATCAAGGCTGCGCGGGGTTGAAAAATGCTACATGGACATGATTAGCAACCCGGATCTGATTCACAAGACCATGAAGAAGTTTACTGAAATCTACACATCCCGTTACAATCAGATGCAGGAACTTGGGCTGCTTGATTACAATGTTTCTGCTCTTCATTGCACCCCGCCCTATACAGACGAACTGCCTGCCTCCGATTATGACGGAGGAAAAATCCGGTTTAAGGATATATGGTTCCGGGGCATGGCCCAGCTTTTTGGGTCGGTTTCTCCGCAGATGCAGGACGAGTTTGACCTTCAGTATATGCGCCCCATGATGGATAAATGCGGGCTCTCCTACTATGGCTGCTGCGAACCTTTGGACAAGTTTATTCCCTGGCTTAAAAAAGTTCCCAATATGCGCAAGATTGGGGTCAGCCCCTGGGCCAATGTCCGCTCATCGGCAGAGCAAATCGGCGGTTCCTATGTGCTTGCCCGTAAACCCAACCCGGCCAATGTAGCCAGGGTTTTTGACAAACAGGTTGTGGTAAACGAAATCAGGGAAACCATTGAAGCCGCCCTGGCCAATAAATGTCCTTACGAGTTTGTCATTAAGGACATAAGCACCGTAAATTACAAACCTCAAAATTTAATTGACTGGTCCAATACCGTACAGGAAGTCATAGATAAATATTATTAATATTAATAATTTTAATGCCATAAAAACTGAACTGATCCGCAAATCCATTCACTCTTTAATCGCGCTATGCACTGTCATGGCGGCTTTTTCAAGATTGTTTACAATCTGGTTTTTAATTGCCGGAATTTTGGTTTATACGTGCATCGAGCTGATGAGGGTACACGGTAAAAAAATTCCTTTTATTACCGCGCTCACTGTACTTGCCAGCCGGCCCCGCGAACAGGGGCGTTTTGTGTTCGGCCCGGTAACTCTTGGTCTGGGCGGCCTGGCAGCAATTGTTTTTTTCCCGCCGCAGACCGCCGCAATTGCAATTTATGCCCTGGCCTTTGGCGACGGACTGGCAAGCCTGGCCGGTCTGACAATCGGCCGCATAAGGCCTGCATTTATGTGCGGCAAAAGCCTGGAAGGTTCCTTCGCCTGTTTTGCCGCTGTTTTCTTAATAACCCTTAAGGTAAGTGGCAGTCTTGTAACCGGTTTGGCCGCCGCACTTGCCGCAACTGTTGCCGAAGCTTTGCCGCTGCACGACTTCGACAACATAGCGGTCCCCCTGGCAACAGCCATAGCAGTAGCCATAGCAGTAAGCCTTATATAATCCTCTATTCCGAATTCCACATTTCGAATTCCTAATTTAAGGAAACCCAATCGCCGCTGCCGCGCGCGCTCTTGTATATGGCTTCAAGAATTACCCTGGCCTTTCTTCCTTCCTCAGCCGAAATATTCAACGGCTCTCCGGTCCTTACCGAGTTCGCGAAGTTGTCGCTTCCGCAGCGCCAGCGCCGTTTAACCGGCCAGGGCGCCTGTTCGGTCCAGACTCCGTCCCGTTTAGTCCACCAGGTGTGATTGCCTTCCGGACCGCCTGTGGTGTAAACATAGGCGCCGTCGGTCCCGTGGATCTCAACGCGCGCGTACCAGGTCGGCGCCGGGTAGGATGTGGTGGATGCATAGCGTACAACCAGGCCTGTGCCGTAATCCCATTCGGACCACCCATAGTCTTCGGCTTCGATAAAATGCGTCTGCCTGGCGATCCCGGCCTTTACCCTTTTTGGCATACCCAATACTTCCAGCATCCTGTCGACTTCGTGCACGCCCTGGTTGCTCATGGCCCCGCCGCCGTCGAAACGGTAAGTTCCGCGCCAGCCGCCGTTCTCGTCGTAGTACTTTTGATCGCGGCAGACGTTCAGGTTTACGTTCGCGGACAGGATCCTGCCAAAGAAGCCTTTTTGGCGGGCCTTGACCAGCTCCATCATTTCCGGCGTGTGGCGCATATCGTAATCCACACCAAACAGCAGACCTTTTTCTTTTGCCATTGTGATCGCGCTGTCGCAGGCTTCAACAGTTGCGTCCATTGGTTTTGTCGTAAGTACATGCTTGCCCGCCGCGAAGCACTGTTTGGCGACTTCGCAGTGCAGACCGGTAGGTATTACGACGTACATAACTTCAACTTTTGGATCCCTAAGAAAATCGTTTATATCTGCGCTGTATTTTACGCCGAATTTTTCTCCGGCGGCCCTGGCTTTTTCTTCGTCTATATCGCAGACGCCGATCAGCCTGACAGCCGGGTTTTCGGTGAGCTGCTGCGCCCTGAATTTTCCCATTCCCATGCCCACAACCGCGAAACGCACCGGGTTATCGGTAAAGGGGCATGGCGGGAACTCCAGAACCGGATCGGCTTTTAATGCGTCTTCTATGCTGCCGCCGGGCGCGCCGGAAGGCCATGCCCGGCCCAGCAGATCAAATGTGAGTTTGGTAGCTTCTTCGTGTGTATACCTGCTTCCCTGGGGATTATGCGTTTCCACAGATACCGGAATGTCCTTGTGCGACGCTGCCAGTCCGCGCAGCACAATTTTCCACGGCGCGGTTGGTTCCGGCGGTTTCTTGCTGGTATCGTTCATTATATTTTCTATTATTGAATAGGATTTTGTGTGTACAAGAACTGCTCTTTTGATGCATTTGGCGAAATGCGCGGCGTATTGGGTCTGCGGCACCAATGAGAGATCGTTGCTTACATCCCAGCCAAGCCCCCACTGCGGAACATTGATCGCGTTACAAAAGGCAATGACCTCGTCACAGGTGACCCCGCAGTTTTCAAATCCGATGATCAGGCCGGCTTCCAGCGCGCGTTTTTTTAATGGCGCAAACATTTCCAGTACCGAGGTCATCAGGTCGGGCCGCACCGCAAGCTGGCCAAACAGGTTTTTGTCTGCTTCCTCAGGCTGCCAGTAAAAAAAGGACCGCACCAGATTACAGCCCAGGATTTTTGAAGCCCGGATCAGACCTTCCAGTTTTTCCAGTTCCTTCTGCTGCCTTTCTTTATCCGGCAGATGAACCTTGCAAAGCGATGACTGCAATACGCCGATTTTTAATCCCAGGCTGTCAAGTTTTGATTTAAGTTCATTCAGTTCCCTGTCGCTTTGGTATTCAATGCCCTTGCCGTTTATCATGCCGCGGAAATCCGCATATTCGGCTCCCCAGCTTTTTATAATCGGCAGAGCAGCCCCTGCGTCCATAAACAATTCATCTGTAAAAATTGAGCGGTACATATAAACCTCCGGATTTGTTCGTCTCTTGAAGAATTGCCGCAATAAGTATAACCTTTATACAGACCGGAGTGAATATGGTAGAACATGTTTTGATTGATTCATTAAACCTTAAGGCCGCCGAGCTTGCGGCAAGGTGGAAAAATCAGGTTCGCAAAGCCGTGCAGCTCAAACACTACAATACGCTTGATGACGATTCACTGATTAGGGCAGATACTGCGATTTACAAACTTTTGTCCAGAATCTTTGATCGCGGCATGGATCGTTCCCTTATGGGAAGCTTTTTTGTAAGCCTGGGTAAAAGCAGGATGCAGGAAGGTTTTCCAATTTCAGAAATGATTTATGCCATAAACCTTACAGAAAGGGTAATAATAGAATATATTGTTACCGAGTACGCTCCCGACAGCCCCGGCCGGATGTATCAATCAATGGGTGTAATATCCGATATTTCTGAATTTTTCCTGCTTGGCTGTTTTTATATGACAAAGGGATTTCTGGAAGCCGTTTATACCAAAATGAACATCAATGACAAAGTTTCCGAGGAATTATTAAAAAAATATTTTAAGGATGATTTTTTCTTTAAAAAAGAAGAATAAAGCAGAACCGAATGGAAGCCCTGGCAATAAAAACAATCTTTACCATCCATATTCTGCGTTTGCAGATACCCATAACGGAGACTGTAGTCGTTTCCTGGGCTGTCATGCTAATTCTGATTGCCGTTTCCCTGCTTTTGACGTGTAAAATGAAAAAGGTTCCGGCCGGCCCCCAGATCATTCTTGAAACCGCCGTCGAGTTCCTTAACAATTTTGCAAAAGAACAGTTTGGTTCCTATTCAAAGTACCTGGGCCCCTATATGGGTTCGCTTTTTCTTTTTATAATCTTGTCCAACCTGATCGGAGTAATTACGCCCGTTGGTGTCCATCTTTTTGGTTTTGGTTTTGAGCCGCCTTTTGCGGTTCATCCGCCTACAAGGGATATTAATGTCACCGCGGCTCTTGCCGTAATTTCAATTTTGCTTGTACTGGTCTGCGGTTTTACTGCCCGCGGATTTGGGGGATGGTTCAAGCGTCTTTTTTATCCGCTTCCGATGATGCTGCCTTTCAATATAATGGAGTACGGTACCAGGCTTATTTCCCTGGCCCTGCGTCTTTTTGGCAACATACTGGGCGGCTTTGTGCTTATGAACCTGATCGAGGGACTTTTTCCGCTTGCGCTTCCCATGATTTTTTCGCTGTTCTTTGATTTTTTTGACGGGGCGATTCAGGCGGCAATTTTTGTGTTTTTAACCAGTCTCTATATTTCCGAGGCTGTTAATGTTCACGAATAATTAAGGGAGAGTTTTTATGGACTTACAGTATTTGATAGCGCTTGGCGCCGGCATTGCCGTTATTACCGGACTCGGGGCCGGTATTGGTATCGGGATCGCGACTTCAGGACTTGTGCAGGCGATCGCGCGCCAGCCGGAATCCAGCGGAAAAATAACGCCCATGTTTTTTGTCGGTGTCGCGCTCGCCGAATCTACCGCGATTTACGGGCTGGTAATTTCGATTCTGCTCATAACCAGACTGGGGTAATGTAAACCATGCTGGATTTTTCGGTTACCTTTGTTATTACCATTATCAATATTGCCTTTTTATATTTCATATTAAGGAAAATATTGTTCAAACCGGTAACTAAATTCATGACGGACCGGCAGCAGAAGATCCGGGATTCCATTGAGCAGGCCGAAAATGACAGGACCCAGGCCAAGGCCCTTCTTGCGCAGTACGAGACCAAACTGAACGCGGCCAATGCTGAAGCGGAAGCCATTATCCGCGGCGCAAGAGAAAAGGCCGCCGAGGAAGCCGATCGTATTGCCAAAGACAGCAGAACCGCGGCCGAGAATTCCCTGCACAATGCCCAAAAGCAAATCGAGGCCGAACGGTTGGCCGCCCTTGCAGCCTTCAGAAAGGAAGCGGCATCCATGGTAATCAGCGCGTCGGAACGTCTGCTTGGCCGGGAACTAAAGGGAGAAGACAATGCACGGTTTGCGCAAATGCTTCTTTATGAGGCCGCAGCGGAAACAGGCGCCGGAGGAAACAGCTAATCATGTTTGCTCCCGAACGCTGGGCGCAGGCTTTTGTTAACACCTGCGGCAGCGATGCCGAAGACGCGTTTGTCTTATTAAAAATTTTAAATGAATGGGTAAAGAAATTGCCCGGCGCTGTCTTTGGCGGATCCTGCGCGAATCATGTGGAGCAGGCTATCGGCAAAGCCGCCGCGAAACTGGGAATTGAGCAGTCAAAGCCGCTGGACACAGCTTGTTGTTTTATTGAACTGATGGTTAAAAGAAACGTAGTTTCCAATTGCGGCAGCATAATCGCGGAAATAGAAAAACTGCTTGATGCAGAAAAAAAAATATTGCCGGCTGTTCTTGAGTATGTGATCCCTCCCGCGAAAGAACTGGAAGACTCCGTTTGCGCGGTTCTTAAAAAAACCACGGGCGCGCGCGAAATCCGGCTGGAAAAGAAACCGGAGCCTTCGCTTATCGGAGGGTTCAGGCTCAGGTACGGCGGCATGGTCGCGGACGCGAGTCTGCTTTCGCAGTTAAAAAAAATGGAAGCTATGCTGGCAGAACCGGCTGCGTCCGGCAATTGGGCCGGCAATATATCAAACGGAGCGTTAAATGGTTAATTACGCAGACCTGACCAAAGTCCTGGAAGAACAGATTAACGAATGGCAGGGGAAGGCTGTTTCGGATTCCTGCGGCTTTGTTACAACGGTCGGGGATTCTGTCGCCGTAATCTACGGACTCCGCAACGCGGTTTACGGAGAACTTGT
>WQZG01000029.1 GCA_009780855.1 Treponema sp. | reverse complement strand
TGCCAGATGAGCTTTTTCCTTACTTTTCCCTTCCTAAAAGGCAACGTGATTTTCCATAAAATTCAATATAAATGGCTCATTTCTACTGAACGCTCACGGTATCATTTTCGCTGATTTTCAACACGTCACGAAATGAATTCATGCATTTATTTTAATGACAAAATCTCAAATATATATAATAATTGTAGAAATGAACATGAAAGACCGATTCCGGAAATTTAATTCCGGCAGGGCTGTCCTCTTTCTGGTTGCCCTGATAGCAGTTTTTATGACAGGCGCGGTGTTAAAAATTACAGCTGTTGTTTTTATACCGCTGTTCATTGCACTGCTGCTGGCCCTTGTCCTTAGCCCAATGGTGCTGCAGCTTGGCAGGTTCAAGGTTCCCAGGTTTATAGCCATTGTTCTTGCCGGCCTCATAATAATAGCGGCCCTGGTTGCCATAGGCATTGCTATTTACAGTTCGGCCCACGCGATCCTGGCCGCTTACCCGCGTTACGAGAGCCGCATTACCGAAATTTATATATGGCTTGCCAATTTTTTTGATTTTTCTTACGACGGCAACCTGTCGGTGTTCCAGAACCTCTGGTCCCAGCTTGGTGTCCGCAGCCAGATCCGGCTGTATACTATATCGCTTTCAAATACCTTTATATCTTTCCTTAAAGACGCGGTAATGGTTGCGCTGTTCGTTGTTTTCTTTTTGTTTGAAACTGTTTTTATAAGGGAGAAGTTAAGCACCGCTTTTGAAGGGGCACGCGCAAAACAGATTCAAAAAATAAGCACCGATATAATGCTCCAGGTATCCAGGTACCTTTCGATAAAATTTGTGATTTCCCTGTTTAACGGCCTGGTTGTCGCCCTGTTCCTGAGTCTTGCCGGGCTTGAATTTGCTCCCGTATGGGGAATAATCCAGTTCATCGCCAATTTTATTCCGGTACTCGGAAGCATTGCTGTCGGAGTCGCCGCCTCGGTGCTGGCGCTTCTTCAGTTCTGGCCGGATCCGGGGCCGGTTATTCTGGTTGTAGTCATTATGCTGGGCACCAATATGATAATCGGAAACATACTCGACCCCAAAATCATGGGAGACGGACTGGGCCTTTCCCCAATCACGATCTTAATTTCCCTTGTTGTCTGGGGCTATATCTGGGGTTTTGCCGGAATGGTTATCGCTGTTCCCATGATGGTTATCATCAAAATAATCTGTGAAAACTTCCCTGTCCTGGAGCCGATTTCCATTATGCTTGGTTCGCGGCGATCGGTGATGGCCAAAAAAGTCCAGTACGAAAGGGAGGCCATGGAAGAGGCTAAGGACGGCGCCGGCGGAAAAGTGGAGTGATTAATTCAGTTTAGCCTTTAAAATACATATTATTGTATTTTCGTTAATATCAAATTGAATTTTGGGATTTCCGTTGCGTTCCATTGCATTCTGCGCTGTTTGGATACCAATGCCGTAACGCTGGACATAACCCAGTGTCTTGAACATATCTGCTATGTTTGGGTTGCGGTAATCGGTAATGCCAGGGTTACCAAAGTTGTTTTTTGTAACACTGCCAAACGGTCCGCCGGGACTGACGATTTCCACCCGGTCATTGTACCAATATACCCGTACAGGGGCGTTTGTCCCTTCATAGGATCTGTGCATCATCGCGTTATAAATCAGCTGCTGAAAAGCAATGTGCGGATAATCAACTGTTGTTATCTGCGGCCCCATGCTTATATCAACTGCTGTCCGGTTATGAGCTTTTAATTTTTCCTCAGTTCTGCGTATTATATCGGGTAAAATTCCTTTTATTTCTTCTTCATCTGTAATGGGATCGTGCAGTGCTGTTCCGTTTATTCTTAGAAATTGTACATAAGCTCCAGGAATGAAATTCTGCGGATTTTTTCCAAACGCCAATAAACCAAGTATTGTCGGTGTAGTGTTATCCGGAGAAACAATCATTTTACAGGATGATAAACGTTCCTCATATGTGCGGTTGTTTGCTTCCAGTACCTCTTTTGCGAATGCGGCCGGCAAATAATCATTTTCAAAAAAGGTTTTTGATAGATCATTTATTGTCGCGTGACTTATTGGATGTAGGTCATAAGGCAAATCCTTGTAACGGCGTTTTTCATTTAAAATACGTTCTTCCTGGGCATTTGCCACCGCACGTCTTGGACCAGTTCTGATCCATATTTGACTTTTGTACCTGACCGGAGGCATATCTGAAGGAAAAACAGTTACTACGGCAACTTCAGAATTTTTTAATATTCGTTTTTCGACTGTAAAAACCGGCATTGGCAGAATATTTCCGTCTGTTTTCATTCCTGAAATATTTAATAAAATTTCATCGGTAATTGGTAAATTTGACGGCGCGCCGCTGTCTTCGATTCCAAAGAACAGAATGCCGGGTTCGTTATAATTGGGTAAATCATTGGAAAATGCACATATATCTTTATGGGCATCTTCGGCTTCATTTTTAAAAGCTCTTTTACGTTCAACCCTGTCTGATTCAAGGTCATTTAATAAATTTTCCAGCTCATGATCTGTAAAACGCTTAAGACCATTCATTTATATCAGCCCCTGCCCAGTATCTTCCCGGCGGCCGGCCTGTCCATCATCAGATAGCAGTCGGCATGGCTGCGCAATGAGGCACAGGGATTTTTTTGATCGATTTTACCGTAAAGCGCCATGTTTACCGCCTTTGCTTTTCTGGAATCCGGGACTGTACAGATTATGCGGCGGCTTTTTAAAATAAAAGGTATGGACATTGAAATTGCCCTGCGCGGGACATCCTTGATTGCGGGGAACCAGCCTTCTCCTTGCTGCTGTTTGCGGCAGGCTTCGTTCAGTTCGACTATAAGGTAGGGGTCGGCTGTTTTGAGATCGGCCGGCGGATCGTTAAACGCCAGATGCCCGTTTTCTCCAATGCCGATAAAGGCCGCGTCAATCTGAACATTCTGTATAAGGGCATTGAGGCGTTTGACTTCTGCCGCAGTGTCCGCGGCGTCTCCATTTATATAATGAAAGGCGGCCAGCGGCGGTACTTTGGCGGCAAACCTTTCCTTTAAGTATTTTCTGAAGCTGGCGGGATGTGTCTCCGGAATCCCAACGTATTCATCAAGATGGAACACAGTTACTTTTTTCCAGTCGATTAACGGCTCGTTTACCAGCGCGGCCAGCATCTCAAACTGGCTTGCACCTGTTGCCAGTATTATCGAAGTTTTACCTTTGGTCTTTATCGCCTGCCTTATCTGTTCTGCTCCGACAGCGGCCGCGTGTTTTCCCAAATCGTCTTTTGTTTCGTATATACAGATTCGCATTTATGGATCTCCCGGTTTTTTTGCTTTAAACGTTTAATTCACAATACAATATAAAATGTTTCCCTTAAAGACCTTTGCGCAGATTATTTCCCTTCCGCGGAATGTATAAAGATCCAACCTATGACGGTCCGTTGTTTGACTGGCCGGATTACGCGGCTGTTACCGAAACGCCGGAACAGGTGCGGGAGTGCAGGAGGCAATACGCCGCCCTCCTGTCCTTCTGCGATTATAGTCTGGGCAGGGTTATGGATAAAATGGATGAACTAGGTCTTTGGGATGATACCTTGTTCATTGTAAACACTGATCATGGTTTCCTGCTTGGTGAACACAATAACTGGGCGAAAGTTCATGTACCATATTATCAGGAAATTGCCCACATTCCGTTTTTTATCTGGGATCCGCGTTATAAAATTTCCGGGGAGCGCAGAAGCGCTCTCGCTTCCAACATCGATATTCCGGCGACTATCCTGGATTATTTTAACCTTGATCTTCCGTCCGACATGCAGGGAAGGCCGATAAAAAACATTGTCAGCCGGGACGAAAAACTCCGCGATGCCGTTCTGTTCGGCATGCACGGCGCCCATGTAAACCTCGCGGACGGCAAGTATGTTTACATGAGGGGGCCCGCGTCTAAGGACAACCAGCCCAAGTACAACTACACATTAATGCCCACGCGGATGGAACGCCGGTATCAGATAGATGAATTGCGGAACATGGATGGAACGCTCTCCGATCCCTTTTCATTTACAAAAGGCTGCCGCCTGTTAAGGATTCCCTGCCCCTCCCGTTATGAGCCGCAGAAGGGCCAGGTGATCGATCCTTTCGCGCTGGCAGGAACTGCTGTTTTTGATATTGAAAAGGATCCCGGCCAGCTAAATCCCGTAAACGATTCTGATCTTGAAGAAAAGCTGCGGCTTCAGATGATTGAACTGATGAAGGAAAATGATTCGCCGGAAGAACAATTTATCAGACTGGGTCTTGTATAGTTTTTACGCGATAAAAATTCATTTTACCATAATTATCTCCTGTCGACAAAACCCGTAATCTCCCATAAACTTCCCTTATGAACCCAAAAATTCACCTCATAGGCAATGCCCATATCGACATATTCTGGCTGTGGCCCTGGGAAGAAGGCCTGCAGGAAATCCGGTCGACTTTCGCTTCGGCTCTGGACAGGATAAATGAACATAACGAATTTATTTTTACATCGGCCTGCGCGTATTATTATAAACTGGTTGAAGAAACAGACCCGGGGCTTTTTAACCGGATCCGGGAAGCTGTCAAAGCGGAGCGCTGGCGTATAACAGGCGGCTGGTGGCTGCAGCCGGACTGCAACGCGCCCTCCGGTGAGTCTTTTGCGCGTCATGGTTTATATGGTCAGAGGTATTTTTTGGAAAAGTTCGGCGTTATGGCCGGGACCGGTTACAATGTGGATTCATTCGGCCATAACGGCAACCTTCCGCAGATCCTTAAAAAAAGCGGCTTAAAAAATTACGTTTTTATGCGGCCCGGTCCTCACGAGAAGACGCTGCCCGCTTCACTTTTCCAATGGGAAGGAATAGACGGATCGCGGGTTCCGGCCTTCAGAATACAAACAAGCTATACCACAGGCGGCGACTGGGGTAAACTTCTGGTTCAAAAAATTGAGTCCCACATCAATGCTGCTCAGAATGAGGGAACTCCCCTTATGTGTTTTTACGGTGTCGGCAACCACGGCGGGGGCCCTACAATACAGAATTTGGCTTCTATTGACGAGCTTAAAGCTGCCGGTAAAAATATTTGCTACAGCGATCCGGATAAATATTTTGATGAATTATCTTCCGCCGGCGCCTTCTCCGGAACCGCTTCCCTGCAGATTCCTGTTGTCAAAGACGAACTGCAGTACCATGCTATTGGCTGCTACAGCGCCCTAAGCAGGGTAAAACGCGCGAATAACCTTGCGGAACAGCAGTTATTGTTTGCCGAAAAAATGCTGGCCGGTATCGGCGGTTTTGTGGACGGCGGAATTGCTGACGCCGACAGAGCAGCCGGCGGTGCAAATCAGGCCGCCTGTTACGCCGAGCTTGCCGCAGGATGGCAAAAAGTCCTGGCTAACCAGTTCCACGATTCCCTCGGAGGCTGCTCCATTCCTGAGGCTTATCCCAAGATCCTGGCGGCTTATTCCTGGGTGCACGAAACTGTTAACCAGATGACAACCGTACTCTTCCAGCGGCTTACTTCGCAGATACAAACACCGCCGGATGGGGTGACCGTTGCCGTCTGGAATCCGCATCCATGGGAAGTAAAGCAAACAATTGAAATAATTGGTGTTGCCCGCGCGGTTTTTGATTCTTGCGGCAATGAAATTCCTTTTGATATTGCGCCGACAAACGCCGTTATCAGGGACAGTTATTCGTTAATGATGCGCATAAACGTCTGTCTGCCGCCGCTTGGTTATACCTGCCTTAAACTCGCTGATCTGAATGTCAATCTTGATCCCGGATCACTTGTAAAATACCAGTACTCAAGAACCGCTTCCAATATAATTAAATGCGGAGACTGGGAAGCTGTCATTGATAAAGAGAGCGGTTTTATCACTTCATTTAAAAATAGTAAATCCAATACCGAATACTTGGGTTCCGGCGGAATTTGCCCTGTAATTGTTGATGATGAGTCGGACACATGGACACACCTTCTTCCTTCCTACAGCGGCGCGGTTCATAAAATGAATCTTGTTTCATATACATTGGTTTGCGAAGGAAAAATTTCAACAGAGTACGAGATCGTTTATAAACTTTATGACAGCACTGTAATACTGCGTGTCATACTTAACGGCGGGTACGGAACTCTGGACATCAGGGCAAGAATAATCTGGAACGAAAAACACCGGCTCCTGAAACTGCGCGTCGGCTCTTCTTTTATAAACAAGACTTTTATAAGCGAAATTCCGTACGGCGCCATTGAACGCAGGGCGGACGGAACAGAGTGGCCCATACAGCGCTGGGCCCGTCTTGGCGGCGCTGCCGGCCCCGGTCTGGGCGTAATCAACGACGGTATCTATTCCGCCAGTGCCGAAGACGGCAGGCTGGATCTGACCCTGCTCCGCAGTCCCATCTATTCCCATCATGAGCCCCAGCATCCGCGGCCGGACATTCAGCACCGTTATATCGATCAGGGTGAAGCGGAATTTTTAGTACGACTAAAACCCTGCCCCGCGGGAACCGGGAATGATGTGTTAACAAGAGCCGCGCTGGAACTCAACCAGAAGCCGGTTTTTGTGATTGAATCTCCCCATAAGGGAAGTCTGCCGGCCCAACAGAGTTTTTGCAGAATAAAGAACGAAAAGCAAACCAGCGCCTATATTTCAACCATCAAACGCTGCGAAGATAACGACGGCTGGATAATTCGGGCTGTTGAAGCCTCCGGAATTAACACCGCCGCCGAAATTGATTTTATCCGGCCTGGCGTCAGCGGCACTTTTAATTTTACCCCTTACGAAATAAAAACCATAAAAATTACCGACGGCGATAAATCAGTTATTGAGACAAACATAACGGAAATGTGCGGGCAGTAAAAGTATACCGTTCAAAATCGAGGTAAATATGTTTAAGGATTTTATTACTGAAAAAATTTTTAGGGAAGTAAAGTTCCTGGAGCAGCTAAGGTATCAGAATATTGTTCCTGTAAATGAATTTAGCGCCACAGAAGAGCCCGATGATTTTACTTATCCGGGTTTCCTTTCTCCCTGCAAAACATCGGGGAAAATGGGCCCGGGCGAGTTCTGGAGCGGCCGCGATCGTTACATCTGGCTGCATACAGAATTCAGCGCGCCCAAAGAATGGAAGGGTAAAGATGTCCTTGGAGTATTTAATTTTGGCATTACAGGAGGCGGGTATAATTCCGGGTTTGAGGCTCTCCTTTTTTTAAACCGCCTCCCGTACCAGGGAATTGATTCAAACCATACAGAAGTTTTTTTTACCGCGCAGCCGGGCAAGGCCCAGGAATTTGACTTCCGTTTGTGGAGCGGTCTTGAGGGAGGCGGCCCCAAACACGCGATGGATCATAAAATCAGCCAAGCTTTTTTCTGCACGCTTGAACCTTCCGTTGATGAGCTCTATTACCTGATCCTGAACATGGTTCCCGCGATTAAGGAACTCCCCGATGATGATCCTTCAAAAAGCGTTTTGCAGAATATTCTTGCCGAAGGTTATAAATTTATCGACTTTACAAATCCCGGATCGGAAGCTTTTATAACTTCGGTGCGCAAAGCCCTCGAATATTACAACAGGGCGCTTAAATCCGCAAAAACCCAAAAGGATGTTTCTGTTTCGTTTATCGGGCATACCCATATCGACCTGAGCTGGCTGTGGCGCTATAAGCATACGCGCGAAAAAGGCGAGCGTTCCTTTGAGACGGTGCTTCGCCTTATGGAACGCTACCCTGAGTATGTTTTTTTACAGACCCAGGCCCAGCTTTACGAATCAATAAAGGCTGACAACCCAAAACTCTACGGCGAGATTGCAAAACGAATCGCCGAAAAAAGATGGGAAGCCTCCGGCGCCATGTGGGTCGAAGCCGACTGCAATATTCCGTCCGGCGAATCTTTGGTCCGCCAGATCCTTTACGGCAAAAGATTTTTTAAAAAAGAATTCGGTGTTGATAATAATTTTTTATGGCTGCCCGATGTCTTTGGCTACAACTGGGCCATGCCGCAAATATTAAAAAAGTCCGGCATTGATACTTTTATTACCACTAAAATAAGCTGGAGCGAAATTAACCGCATGCCCCACGACACATTCAACTGGACAGGCATGGACGGTACTACTGTACTTACGCATTTTATTACAACTCCGTCCGGAGGCTCGTGGTTTTATACATACAACGGAATGATCAATCCGGGCTCTGTCAGGGGAATCTGGAGTACTTACCGGGACAAGGCTCTTAACCGGGATCTGCTTTTTTCATACGGATACGGCGACGGCGGCGGCGGAGTTACCCGCGGCATGCTTGAGAGCCTCCGCGCTATTGCCAAACTGCCGGGCTTTCCCGCCGTAAAAACCGAACGTGTTGACGAATACCTGGGCCGGCTTCATAAAACAATTACCGCAGCGGATAAACCCGGCTCGGCATCATCACGGCTGCTTCATAACTTTGACAGGGAGCTTTATCTGGAGTTCCACAGGGGAACCTACACTTCGCAGGCATATACAAAAAAGATGAACCGCAGGCTGGAACTCCTTTACCGCAATGCCGAAATTCTGCAGTGCCTGCCCGCGGTTGCTTCAAAAAAATGGGATCAAAAAACCTGGGATAATCTTGAGGCAGGCTGGAAGCTTATTCTGCTTGCCCAGTTTCACGATATAATTCCCGGCTCCAGCATCGGCGAAGTTTACGAAGATACCCGCGCCGATCATCTTAAGGCAATGGCTCTTGGACAAAAAGCCTTCAATAACGCGCTGAACAGTCTTGTTAGAAAAGACAATGATTCTTATACCCTTATCAATACAGCCGCCTGGAAACGGAGCGGCATCGCAGCATTGCCCGCTCCTGACAGAGATAAAATTTATGCTGATGATAACGGCCCCTGTATTACGCAGGTTTCCGGCAGCGATAAAAAAAAGGCTTACGTTTATGCAGCCGGTATTAATCCGCTGGCTGCGTCAGTTATCAGACAGGAAGATTTTAAAAATTATATTCAAAAAAACCAGGATGGTCAGGCAAACCAAACAAGTCAGGCAAAAACCGGACACAAACCCAAATTCAGTATTTTAAAAAACGGCGTAGACTCTCCGTTTTATAAAATCAGGTGGGATGCCAAAGGCCGGCTTTCTTCGATTTGGGACAAACAGACAGGGCGTGAAGTATTAAACGGTCCGGGTAACGAGATCCAGATTTTTGAAGACAGGCCCAAAACAAATGACGCATGGGAAATTGAGGCGACCATTGATCTTAAAAAAGAAATTTTTGGCAGTCTGGATTCTGTAAGTATTGAGGAAACAGGGCCGCTCTTTGTCCGTGTACGTTTTACAAGAACCTACAACAAATCAAAAATGACCCAGGACATGATAGTTTATTCGGTTCACAAACGCATTGATTTCAAAACAACAGTCGATTGGCAGGAACGCAGCAAGCTGCTTAAGGCCGCTTTCCCGGTCGATATCCGTTCCGTAACAGCCCGCTACGAAATCCAGTACGGCAGCCTTGAGCGCACCGCCACACGCAGCACAAGCTGGGACGAGGCCCAGTTTGAAGCAGTCGGACATCAGTGGGCCGATTATTCTGAAACCGGTTTTGGCATAGCCCTGATGAACGACTGCAAATACGGGTACGACATAAAGGAAGGCGTCATGCGGCTTTCCCTTCTTAAGTCGGCGGAAAAACCTGATACCGAAGCTGACCGCGGGCTGCATGAGTTCACCTATTCGCTGTATGTCCACAGCGAGCCCTGGTACGATTGTGACCTTATCCCGCTTGCCTGGGATCTCAACGATCCCATTATCGCCATACCAGGCAAACCCGTATGGACTGGCGAACCCATTAAAATCAATGCGACGGGAGCAGCTCTGGATGCGGTTAAAAAGAGTGAAGACGGTACAGATGTAATTCTGCGTTTCCATGAAATGCACGGGGGCAGATCACAATTAAAAATTGAGTTTGAAATCCCGATTGCCGGCTGGGCTGAAGCTAATCTTATGGAAGAACCAATTGAAACGTTTCAAAAACAGAATATGATTATTAAAGAACTGCACCCGTTTGAAATCGTAACCTTCAGGGTAAAATTATGAAAGAATTCATTGAACCGAATTTATCTGCGATATTTATTAAGCTCTTCGAACGTTACCCGGATCTGCGGTCCTGCGCTGCCGAAATCGCCGAAGCTGCCGCTATCATGGCAGCGGCAGCCGGCAGCGGCGCTAAATTTCTTGTTTGCGGAAACGGCGGCAGCGCTGCGGACGCGGATCACATCTGCGGCGAACTAATCAAATCTTTTTGTAAAAAACGGCCCATCGCCAAAGAACTTGCCGCGAAACTTACCTCGCTTGACGCCGCTTCTGTCGGGAAATCCGGCCGTAATTGCGGCGCCATACTTGCGGAGAAACTGCAGGCCGGGATCCCGGCAATCGCGCTGACCCAGCATCCGGCCCTTTCCACGGCCTTTTCGAACGATGTTGATCCTGATTTGGTTTTTGCACAGCAGTGCCAGGTCTTTGGACAACCGGGAGATATATTTATCGGGATATCAACATCCGGCAACGCCAAAAACGTATACTCCGCCGCTTATACAGCAAAAGCCGCAGGGCTTAAGATTGTCGGCCTTACCGGCAAAAGCGGCGGGAAACTTAAGGAACTGTGCGATGTCTGCATATGCGTACCCCGCAGCGAAACCTACGAGGTTCAGGAACTTCATCTGCCGGTTTACCACGCGCTGTGTTTATATATCGAAGACTGTTTGTGGTGATAATTTCATTCAAATAATAATACACCGGCTTTTTCTATAATCTCATCAATTTTTTCTTTTGTTGTTTTTACAATAAACTCAATATCTCTGGATTCCCAATCAAGGCTTTTTATTTGATCTGATAAAACAACGCCTTTGATTTTTTTATTGCTGATTTCTACTTCAAAAGGGTAATTTTTTATTTTGCTTGTAATTGGGCAAAATAGCCCCAGTCCGGTTTTTTTGTTGTATTCCAGCGGCGAAATTACTACTGCCGGCCTTTTTCCGCTTTGCTCATGCCCCGATTGGGGATTAAAATTCAGCCAGACAATGTCGCCGCGTCCGGGTATATATTTTCCTTTTACCATACTTCTTTTCCGACAGATTTTCCTGTATCAATTTCTCCGTGAAGATTTTCTTCATTGATGTTTTTAATCATCTCGGACAGTTTTATCTTTTTAATGGGGAAAATCACAATTTTATTGTCTTTCTCATCAATACTGACATGTGATCCGTCTTTTAATGAAAACTCACGTGTAATTATATTTGGAATCCTTATACCAAGACTGTTACCCCATTTTCTGACAATTGCTTCCATTATTGACCTCTGTCCTTAAAGTATAAACAATGTTTATACTTCTTGTCAATAACGTTACGCATAATGCCTGCAGCCGGACTGCCGTTTCCAGTCACCAAATGATTTGAATGTTTAGTAATCACCATACTTAACTACGTTTAGGAGAAGCTTCCCTAAGATGGCTTGGCGGATAACCGTATTTTCGTTTAAAGTTTTGAAAATGATATCCCAACCGAAAATATTGAAGCGGTTTATGACGCAAACCGAATTGCTTTAGACTGTAATAAAACCGGGGGTAATTAATATGTCTTATAAAAATGCTATGGATGCAATAAATCTGAAAATGCCGAAAAAAATACCAAGAACAGAATATTCAGCACAAAATCATTGGGCATTGGTGCAAAAAGTAACAGGTATAACGGTTAATCATGAAAGCGATAAAAATATTCAGATTAAAGCATCAATGGCTTTTGAGAAAGCCTGGGATTATGGTTATTGCTGGTCTATATTAACGAGCAGGAATACACTGGGAGATTTCCGTACAAAAATGGGCCATGCAGAATATGCATCCGGCGGTGTTGATTTCAGCAGAGAAGTATACTGTCCATTTGAGAATGTTGAACAGGTGTTGAATTTTGATCCATATAAACAATATGGTGAAAAAAATTCTGAAAGATTGGTACAAGAATTTAACGAACATTATAAAGAAGTATGCAGGTTACATCCTGACCAGGTCTGTACAACAGGGTGTTATATTACCATGATATCCGGGTTTATCGAAATTTTTGGCTGGGAGATGCTGCTGGAAGCAATCGGAACAGATCCTAAAAAGTTCGGAAATTTTGCCAATAGATATGCCGACTGGATATTGCAATACTTCAATGCCATTGCCAAATGCAATGCAGAAGTCATAACTGTTCATGATGACATTGTATGGACTTCCGGTCCGTTTGCCGATCCCAAATGGTACAGAAAATATATTTTTCCGAATTATGAAAAATTGTTTGACCCTCTTTTAAAAGCAAATAAAAAAATTATTTTTACATCTGATGGTACATATAATGAATTTATTGCAGATATTGCTTCCTGCGGTGTAAATGGTTTTGTAATGGAACCAACGACTGACATGGAATATGTTGCAAAAAATTACGGCAAAACACATTGCTTTATTGGCAATGCCGACTGCAGAATCCTGACATTTGGTACCAAAGAAGATATTAAGAAAGAAGTTACACGCTGTATTAATATTGGTAAAAATTACCCTGGGTTTTTTATGGCAGTAGGTAACCACATTCCATCCAATGTACCGGTAAAAAATGCTTTATATTACAATGAATGTTATGAAGAAATGGCTTATAGGTAGCATAAGGAATATTATCGTATGGGAAGATTTAACCGATACAAAGAACATTTGCCGCCGCTACGGCTGTCCGCTGGAATTTATTTTAAAAGACATAAGCACTGTCCGCAGTGAACCTGAACGTTTAAAAAAATGGGCTGATATTGCCATGGCAGCAGCAGCCGGGTAAAGTATGTGTCACTATTTCTGCTGATTGCTTTAAACCGGTTCCACCGACTGGCGCTCAAGTACTGTGCACGGCAGATAGATCCTCTTCCCTGCCGGTCTGCGGCGTTTTATCTGGTTAAGCGTAATTTCGGCGCAGCGGCGTCCTATTTCGTTTAACGGTACGTGGACTGTGGAAAGGGAGGGGACATAGCCTTCGCTTGTGTCGCGGTTGTCAAAACCGAACAGGGAAATGTCCCTGCCAATCCGCAGTCCGCGTTCGGCGGCCTGTTCGTAAACGCCGGAGGCCATCAGGTCGTTGAAGGAAAAAATGGCGGTGACTTTTTGGTCCAAAAGGCCGGCAGCCAGCCTGTAGCCGGACTGTCGTTCCCAGTCGCCGTAAACGACAAGGCTGTTTTTGACTTTAAGGCCGTGCCCTGCCATAGCGGCCCTGAACCCCTTAAGCCTGGTTTTTGTATGGTAACTTGCGGCCGGCCCGCAGATGACGCCGATGCGCCTGTGGCCCTTTTGAATGAGGAGTCTTGTTACATCGGCGGCAGCTCCTTCGTCGTCGTAAAGCACTGACGGGTAAATGTCTTCCTTTGGATAACAGTATGCGTAAACAAATGGGACCTGCACCCTTGACGGCAGATAGGAAATTTCGCGGCAGTGGTAACCAACGTAAATAATGCCTTCAACCTGCTTTGCGGTCATGTTCTTCATTATTAAATCCAGAAGCTCATGGTGCTTTGGCGTGTCGGTAAAGTCGTTGTTGTAGCGTTTAAAAAGGCGCATGTTCTCAAGAATTATTTCGTACCCGTTTTCCTCACAGTACTCGTCGATGCCGTCCACGATTTCCGGTGCGTTAAAAACAGTCAGGTCCTCGGTTATGATGCCTATTGTATTGGTCTTTTGCTGCTGCAGGCTCCTTGCCAGTTTGTTGGGCATATAGTGCAGGTTCTCCGCGATAGTTGTTATTTCCCTGGCCTTGGCCGCGCCGGCGGCTCCGGGTTTCCCGTTGAGAACATTGGAAACCGTTGCAGTCGAGACGTTTGTCAGCCGCGCTATTTCTTTAATCGTTACCATATCAACCTATTCGTTTAAGTATATTCTATGTCAAACCTGACAATAATACAAGATAATTATATCTATCAAATAATAACGGGAAATTTCAGTTTTTCCCGTATTTTTTGCTTGACATATTAAAAAATCAGGTTTACATTTTTTATATAAAGCGAAGTTCGGCTTCGCTATTTAAATTCAGAATTACCTAAACGTTTAGGTAAAATATTTGGAGGTAAGAAAATGAAAAAAATCACATCAATTGTGATTCTGCTTATGGCAATCGGTGTTTTTGCCTTTGCTTCCGGCCAGGCCCAGAACAACGGCAGGATCCCGGTTTCCTACTCATTCTGGGGGACCCCGGATGAAGCGGCCGAGGTTCAGAAAACAGCTGATATATTCAACAGCCAGCAGAACAGAATCCAGGTGACGGTCATGAATGTGCCCCATGACACCTACATCGAAAGACTCAACACCATGGCAACTGCCAGGCAGCTGCCCGACTGCGGAATTATGAGCGAAGCCGGAGTTTTGCAGTACGCTACCAACGGTTATCTGGCCGATATCTCCGGAATGTACGCCCCCGGTGAATCAAAGCCGCTGGACAGTCTCGCTTTTAGGGGTCCTGACGGCAAAACCGTAGCTTATTCTACGGCCAACGAGATTTTGTTAATGTTTTACAACAAAACCATGTTTGACAAGGCGGGAGTGGCTTATCCTCCGGCTTCCGCGGACAAGGCCTGGACCTGGGACCAGTTTGTGGCGGCCGCCAAGCAACTCACCTTTGATTCAAACGGCAGGACCCCCAACGACGCAGGTTTTGACAAGAACCGGATCGTGCAGTACGGCGCCATGGTCGAGACATTGACCTGGCAGCTTGAAGTCTGGGCCTTAAGCAACGGCGGCGGTTTCTACAGCCCTGACGGCAAACAAGTAATTATTGATCAGGACGCGGCGATTGAAGCAATTCAGAAAGTAGCCGATCTTTATACCAAAGATTTTGTGGCGCCCCTTAGCCCGGGTCTTACCGATGACGGCATGCAGCGTTCAATAATCCCTGGCACAGTCGCGATGGCGACCGGCGGTGCGTGGAATGTCGGGACCTGCCTGTCAACAGCCCGCGACAAGGAAGGCCTCAATTACGGTGTTGCGGTTCTGCCCAAAATGAAGAACCTGGTAACGATTAACACCGGCGGTCCTAACGTAGTGTTCAGCCAGTCAAAGTACCAGAAAGAAGCGATGGAATGGCTCAAGTGGTACGCGCAGGAAGAAAACAGCTGGAGCCTTATCGAATCCGGCATCTGGATGCCTGTCCTGGAAAAATGGTACACCGATGAATCCCTTACAAGGAAATGGGTCGGCAATCCGGCTTTCCCGCCCTATGATGAGTACAAGAGCGCTGTTGTTGATTTCGCGAGGAATTACGCAAAACCGACTTCGTGGTATTATGTAAACAACACTGTCGACTTTAACAACCTTTTATCTTCGATCCTGGGTGAAGTCTGGACCGGCAACAAAACCGCCAGGGATGTGATCACAGCGAATGCAGCAGCCCTCCGCCGCGCCTTCCAGGGCCAATAACTTATTTGATAAAATTTTTCACAGAGGCATCGAACCTTTGGTTCGCGTGTGCACAGAGGGCACAGAGGAAGACATAGAGATGAATATTAATTATTATTTATCATTCTCTTTATTCTTTGTGAACTCTGTGAGCTCCGTGAGAAATCTTATAAATATTATTCGTGGTTTAACATGAAGAAGTCCGGAATTGCTTTCCATGAGGCGCGCGCCGCTTATTTGTTTCTGATACCGGCTTTTGTCGGGCTTACGGCGCTGACTTACGGGCCCCTCATCGCAGTCTTTGCTTTGAGTTTTTTCAACTGGCGGGGAGCCCTTGCCCCGGCATTCAACGGACTTGCCAATTATATAAGCTTGTTTACCATTGATCCGTATTTTATTGATTCGTTAAAGGTAACAGCTTATTTTTCCCTGCTCTCTGTTATCGGCTGCATGATTTATTCCCTGGCGGTTGCGATGCTTTTAAACCGCAAAATACCCGCCAGGGGATTTTTCCGCGCAGTTTTTTACCTGCCCTATGTGCTGCCTTCTGTCGCGGTTTATATCGGATGGTCCTGGCTTTATGAGAGCAATTTTGGTTTGTTCAACTATATTCTGACTTCGCTTGGAATCAACAAGGTCAGGTTTATAGCCGATCCAAATCTGGTTGTTCCGTCCCTGGCCCTTATTGCCGTTTGGCTGTCCGGCAACCTTATCGTAATTTTTCTTGCCGGGCTGCAGAACGTTTCCAGGGTTTATTACGAAGCCGCCGAAATTGACGGGGCCAATTCCTGGCAGCGTTTTTTGCATGTTACCATACCCGGCATGACGCCAATTATTTTCTATAATCTGCTGATGTCTTTGGTTACCAATATGCAGATTGTGACTCCGGCGCTCGCCCTTACATCCGGCGGCCCCGGGAATTCGTCCATGTTCATCAGTTACCTGATGTACCGTTACGCCTTTATTTCAAACAGGCTCGGTTACGCAAGCGCGATTTCGTTTGTATTTTTTATGGTTATCGCGGTTTTTACCGGCATTCTTTTTGCCACTTCAAAAGACTGGGTTTTTTACGAGGGTGAAAAATGAGCGGGAAAAATACGATCGGCGTCTGGCATATCCGCGCACTGCGCCGCGCCAGACGCGAAAAGTCCTTCAATAACCTTGCCCTTATATTGACCATTTTACTTGTACTGCTGGTAGTGTTCCCAATCTGGTGGATCTTCCGCTCCAGCCTTATGAACAACGCCGAATTGTTTGCATGGCCGCCTTCCCTTTATCCAAAGAAATGGCTTTTTTCCAATTATCTGACTGCCCTTAAATATTTCCCGTTCTGGCGTTATTTCGCCAATACCATGACAATAATTGTGCCGTCCGTAATAGCGGGTACGACTACAGCAGTTTTTTGCGGTTACGCGTTCGCCCGCCTGCGGTTCCCGGGCAAAAAAATAATTTTTTCCCTCTGCGTGGGTTCCATGCTTCTGCCCAATATGGTTACCCTGATCCCGCTCTACATTATGTGGACAGGCGGCTTCCGTATTGTGGATTCTTATTTACCGCTTATCCTGCCTTATTTGTGCGGAGGCGGCGCCTTTAATATTTTTTTAATCCGGCAGTTTATCCGGACAGTTCCCAGGGAACTTGACGAGGCGGCTTTTATAGACGGCGCCGGTTACTGGACCATACTTACCAGGATTATTGTCCCGGCCATCAAGCCTGCGATGATTGTGGTCGCTCTGCTGCTGTTCATTTTTTTATGGAACGACCTGCTGCAGCAAACGATTTATATCCATTCAACACAGAAGTTTACGATTGCGATCGGCCTGATTCAGTTCAAGGGATCGCTTTATACCGACTGGGCCATGCTCATGTGCGCCACCTGCATGTCGTTTCTGCCCGGACTCGTGTTCTACCTTATCGGGCAGAAGTATTTTGTCGAAGGCATTGTTTTAACCGGAATGAAAAATTAGGAAACCTTCAATGAAAACACCGCTGCCCCTTAACGCGATTCACATAGACGATCTGTATTGGAACCGTTATACCCGCCTTATTCCAGAGAAAGTGATCCCGTATCAGTGGGAAGTCCTCAATGACCGGGTTCCTGGTGTGCCGCCAAGCAATTGCCTAAGAAATTTCCGAATCGCTGCCGGCGAGGAAAAGGGCGAGAGGGGAGGCATGGTGTTCCAGGATTCCGATGCCGCCAAATGGCTTGAGGCGGTCGCCTACAGTCTCGCCTGTTCCCCCGATCCTGTTCTGGAAAAAAACGCCGACGGTTTAATCGCGCTTATCGGCCGCGCCCAGGAAAAAGACGGTTACCTCAATACGTACTTCAGTCTCAAATGCCCGGAAGGCAAATGGAAAAACCTTACCGAGGGGCACGAGCTTTATTGCGCCGGGCATTTTATCGAAGCCGCTGCCGCGTATTTTGAAACCACGGGCAAGACGCGGCTGCTTGAAATAATGTGCCGGTTTGCCGATTTAATCTGCGCCACATTCGGCACTGAACCGAACAAGCTGCACGGATATCCCGGGCATCCTGAAATCGAACTTGCCCTTGTGCGGCTGTACCGTGTTACAGGTGTCAGACGCTATTTGGACCTGGCCAAATATTTTATTGACACCCGCGGCAGTTCGCCGAATTATTTTATCGAGGAAATGAAACGTCCGGATTTTAAACGGATATTTGCCGAACTCTCCCGTTATGATCCCGCCTATTCGCAGTCCCATGTACCGGTTCGCGAACAGGATACGGCGGAGGGCCACGCCGTAAGGGCAATGTATCTTTTTTGCGCCATGGCGGACCTTGCGCAGGAATACAATGATGGCGAACTCCTGGAGCGCTGCCGCATACTCTGGGACAATGTCGTGCAGAAGCGCATGTACATTACAGGCAGCATAGGTTCCTCCGGTATTCTGGAACGTTTTACCGTTGATTACGATCTCCCGAACGATTCCAATTATTCGGAGACCTGTGCTTCCATAGGGCTTGCGATGTTCGGCCTTCGCATGAACATGCTGACAGCGGACGCTTCGTATTTTGATACTGTTGAACGTGTTCTGTATAACACAGTACGCAGCGGCATCTCCCTGGAAGGCGACAGATATTTTTATGTGAATCCGCTTGAAGTGTGGCCGCAGACCTGTATTGAAAACAGTTCCCGCGCCCACATTAAACCTGTAAGGCAAAAATGGTTTGACTGCGCCTGCTGCCCGACAAATTTGGCGCGAACCCTTACAGGTCTTGGTAAATATATTTATCTGATTGAAGATAATGAATTGTACATAAATCTTTTTATCCGCAATAACGCTGAATTTAAAATCAATGGGGAAACTGTAAACATCAGTATTGATACCGATTATCCAAAAACCGGACACGCAAAAATAAAAATAAAATCAGGCGCGCTGCCTCTTACACTTAACATCAGGATACCCGGCTTTATCGGTTCCGGTAATAATTTTATTGTATGCGTTAACGGCAAGCCTGCCGCCGGTGAAAGAATTAATAATTATTTAAAAATAACAGGAACATGGAACAATGACGAAGTTACATTGAATTTTCCTGTTGAACCTCGTCTTGTTTATTCAAACCCAAAAGTTCACCTGAATTGCGGGAAAGCCGCCATTGCCCGCGGCCCCGAGATTTACTGCCTTGAAGAAATCGACAACGGTAAAAATCTCGCTGCGCTTTCCCTTGATACAAACTCGCCGCTCCAGGAATTCTACAGTGATAAAATTCCCGGTGGGATTATGGTCATTAAAGCCTGCGGCAAAAGACTCATCGCACCCGAACAACCGGATTCATTCGGCGAAAACTTTATCCCCCACACAGAAAATTTCACGCTTACCGCTGTCCCTTACGGAGTCTGGGGCAACCGCAATAATGAAAGCGAGCCCGGCGAGATGCTGGTCTGGATACGGATTTAGGTCAAAATTTTGCTGCGATATTCCGGCAAGGATGAATGGCACTGCGGTGAATATAAAAAATTGCTTGAGTGGACCCGTAAGAATCTTGATGATTCGTTAAATTATTGGCAAATAGCGGTTACGTAATCAAACACGGGAGTACCAAGAGCGCATGGTATGAAAAATCCAAATCCTCCTGAAACAAAACAAGTTTCTCTGAATATTTCCCTTTTGGCTGTAATTATCTGCATTGCGGCCATTTGTATTTTTTCTGGTTATGGCTTTGCGGCTGCAGCGGTTTTTGGAGTTTTTGTTCTGGTTTTTCTGCTCAATCTCCTGCTGCGCGGAATTGGATCCATTGCCGGTAAAAAAATTTATGCCGGCAAAAGAAAACAAATCGGGAGGCGGATAGCTGTAGTTTGTTCAGTCCTGTTGATGGTTCTTTCTGTTTTTACCGCAGTCTGCGTTTTTGTGTTTTCTGTACAGGATCGCATTTTATTCAGGGATGTAAATGATCAGATGAGCCGTGAATATTTGCGTAATATGCCCGGATATAATGAAGTTGAATTTACATCGGCGGGCGGCAGAACATGGCACGGTATGATGTATGCGCCCGGTGAAAAAAAATCTCCGCTGGTAATTTATTTTGGCGGCAACGGCGAATGTTCCTACAGCAATATGGTTAGCCGCATGCGGCAGAACCAGTGGCAGTTTTTTGCCGGTTATAATTATTTGTTTATTGATTACGAAGGTTACGGAATCAACGGCGGCAAAACAAATTATCTTAAAATGTATGAACAGGCCCTGGCTGTTTATGATTATGCAGCAAACCTGCCGAATATCGACAATAAACGCATCGTTACAATGGGGTTCAGCCTGGGTACCGGATGCGCCGTTTTCCTGGCTGCCAACCGCCCTGTTACTGGTCTAATACTGAGCGCTCCTTATTCCAATGGTTATGATATTTTTAATAATCAGCTCCCTGTATTTTATGGCCCCATGAAACTCCTTGTAAAACAAAAATTGCCTTCACAGAATTTTGCCCCGCGGGTAAATTGTCCGGTACTTATTATCGCGTCCAAAAGCGACGAAATGGTTCCGTTTTATTCGTCGCAGAGCCTGTCAAAACTGTTCCCAGGCCATGTAGAATTTATGGAACTGGATCATTACAGCCACAATAATCTTTTTAAGGCTCCGGCAGTATTGGAACATATTCAGTCTTTTTTACTGGAGGCCGGACAAGCAGAGGCAGGTCAAAATTGAAAAAAATATTTTTGTCTTCCCTGTTAACCGCGGAAGTTTGCACGTTGATTGTTTGCCTGATTTTGGTATTTTTATTTACCGGGAAAATCGTTATATTATTAATACCTGCTGCCGCGGCAGTTTGCCTTTTTTTTATTATTGATATTGTACTGGGCAAGTTGCACGGCGGTAAAAAACATAAAACCGGAGAGTAATGATATGCTTAAAAAATACCGTGTAGCGGCCATTGGGTTCGCCCATTCTCACATGACTTCCAACCTAAAAAGTTTTGCGGAATGCGGCGGCAGGGTTGAGTTTGTAGCCGCGGCTGATGTCATGCCCAAAGTAAAGTCTGTAAGCACAGAAAAAGGGACCAGGCTTTTTGGCTTGCAGAACGCAATCGATCTTTACGGATTCAAAAAATACGATGATTACGAAAAACTTCTGGAAGAAAATCAGCTTGATATTGTCCTGGTTTGTTCGGAAAATGCCCTCCACTCTGTTGTAATGGAAAAAATTTTATCCAGGGGAATTAATGTTGTTGTTGAAAAACCGCTGGCGGCTTCCATGGAAGGGGCGCTGCGTATCGCGAGAGCCGCAGCTGTGGCAGCCGCACATAACGGAGCGAAGGTAATTACAAACTGGCCCACGGCCTGGAGCCCGGCTGTCAGAGCTGCAAAAAAAATCGTTGACTCCGGCGCTATCGGCAGGGTATTTAAATTCTGTTACCGGAACGCGGACTCGCAGGGGCCCATGTCTTACGGCCAGAATATGACCGATACAGAAAAGGGCCTTGAGTGGTGGCATCACAGCGATACAGGCGGAGGGGCCCTGCTTGATTACTGCTGTTACGGCGCCTGCATGTCCTCCTGGTTTATCGGCCGCTCCCCGGTCGCCGCATACGGCCTCAAAGCCAATTTCGATTCACCCTACGGCAGCGCCGAAGATTACGCCTCGATAACGGTCAGGTTTCCGGAAGCGGTTGCCCAGCTAGAAGGCTCCTGGACCACTGTTAACAGCGGCGTACATAACGGCCCCCTTGTCTTTGGAACCAATGGGACCCTGGTAGTGCGGCGCGACGGCGCAGTCGAAATATACAAAAAAAGACATTCCGAAATACCTGACGAGGTTATAACACCGGAGCCTCTGCCTTCCGGAAGGGAAACTCTGGGTATGGAAACCATTCATCATCTGGATACAGGGGAGCCGCTTTTTCCCATGCTTGATCTGGGGCTTAACCTTACTGCAATGTCCATTCTTGACGCGGGCATACGATCGGCGCAGACCGGTAAAATGGAACTGATTAATGACGGCGTCTGGTGTATCGGGAACGATTCATTTTAAGGGACGATTGGTTTAAGGAACGATTTGTTTAAGGGAGATGGGTATGTACAATATTGCGGATTTTTACATGGTCAGCAGTTCACGCCATCCGGTGTTTGCGGGAAACAATCTGGCCGCCTATTTATCGGACGAAACAGGAACGTATCAGGTTTTTTTGGCGGATATTACTACCGGAAAAAAAAGGCAGTTAACCAATCTGGACGATCGCGTTACCGGCCTTTACCGTGACAAAATCGGTGATAATCTGATTTTCACAGGTGATTGCGGCGTAGACGAAAACGATCAGATTTATACTGTATCAATTGCCTCAGGTGAAGTCAAAAACCTGACAAACAACAGGGCTGTCAAGTTTGGATTCGGCGCGGTTTATGACAACGGCAAAAAAATTCTGCTTTCTTCCAACGCAAGAAATCCGGCCCATTACGATATCTGCAGCCTGGACATAAGCAGCGGCAGCGTAAATATTCTTGTAGAAAATAACGACAACTACAACAATCCGGCGGCCCTTTCCCCTGACGGAAAATATTTTCTCTATAATAAAGAACAATCCGCCGACAGCGTAACGCTTTGGATGCTGAATATGCAAACTTTGGCGGCGGAAAGAATTTTCCCCCAGGGCGGGGAGGCCGTTTTTATCAAGCCGTGCTTTGTCAGGGATTCAGGCGGATTTTATATGGTAACTAACTGGAACAGTGATTTTACCTATATAGCTTATTACGACATCAAAAAGAAAACGCTTGTCAGGGTAATAGAAAAATCCTGGGATATTGAAGACATTGACCTCTCGTTTGACAACAGGTATTTGGCATTTACAATGAACGAAGACGGCTATACCAGCCTTCATATACTGAACCTGGAAACCGGCAGCGAAGAAAATATTATTGCTCCGCCAAAATGCAGCTCCGGCGGTCTTGTGTTTTCCAAAGATTCATACGAACTGCTGTTTGACTGCGCAAGTGTAAAGCGGCCGCTTAATGTCTGGCTGTTTGATTTACGGAACGATGTGCTCCGGCGCCTTACGGATACTGTTTTTTCCAACATAAACGCAGACATCCTTGTTGAGCCGGAACTGCGCAGGTACAGCTCTTTTGACGGACTTTCGGTTGCCTATTGGCTTTACAAAAAACCGGATACGCCCGCCAACGCCCCTGTAATAATCCAGATTCACGGCGGCCCGGAAAGCCAGGAACTCGCCGTATATAAACCGCTTCTGGCTTACCTTGTCGCCGAAGGCTTTGTTATTGCGGCGCCCAATGTCCGGGGCAGTTCCGGCTACGGCAAAAAATACTGCCAGATGGACAATATTGAAAAGAGGATGAACAGCGTTAAGGATATACAGTCGCTTGTAAACCATTTGATTGAAAAAGGTCTGGCTGTCAGGGGAAAGATCGGCGTAATGGGCGGCAGTTACGGCGGCTTTATGACGCTGGCCTGCATTGCCAACTTCCCGGAAATGTTCAGCGCCGCCGTCGATACCGTGGGCATAGTCAACTTTGAGACTTTTCTGGAAAACACTTCTGAATACCGCCGGCCGCACAGGGAGAGCGAATACGGCAGCCTAAAGAATCACCGCAATATCCTGCGTGCTATTTCTCCCATACACAAGATTGCCGATATTAAAACTCCACTTATGGTGATCCACGGCCAAAATGATCCCAGGGTACCTGTATCCGAGGCCGAGCAGCTTGTCAGCAGCCTGCGCGGGCGCGGAGTTGCCGTCGAGTATCTGTGTTACCCGGACGAAGGCCACGGTATAAAAAAGCGGGCCAACCAGCTTGACTGCTACCCAAAAGTGGCGGCCTTTTTAAGGAAGCATCTGGAGTAATTATTCTTCGAACATGCCCTTTACCATAATGTTTTTGTCCCGCATCATAATTCTGCCCCTGGCAATGACCGTGTCGACATCCATCGAGCTGTCAAGCAGCACAATGTCCGCATCGCTGCCTTTCTGCACCGCCCCTTTGCGCGGGTAAAGTTCCAGGGCTTTGGCTGTGTTGCGTGTGATTAAACTTAAGGCCTTTTCAATAGGCACATTATGGCGGATTATCAATTCCTTGATCACCTTATAAAGGTCGGTCATTTTGCCGATGCCCATTCCTGTGATTTTTTCGTGTTTGTCGTCCCAGCGGGGCATACTGCCGTTTGAGTCGGAACTTACGGTTATCAGGTTGACATTGGCTTCGTTCATTATATCCGCCAGAAGGTCCGCCAGTTTTTCGTTGGCGGTAAAATCAGCATAGCCGCCCATGCGCATAAACTCGATTGCCTGCTTTGGATGTCTTCCCATATGGGTAGGCCTGAAGTGCCTTACAGGTATGTCTGTTGTGCGGATTATGTCCATTACAGGCTCAATACCGGCAGGGTCGGCGCCGATATGCATATGGAGAACGCCGGGTTTTCCTGCTACCAGGGAGGCTACCCGCACTTCTGACACGAGGCGAATCAGCTCTTCCCTGGCTGGATGTGAACCGCGGTGGTCGGACAGGGCGATCTTGCAGCCAAGGATTTCACTGATAAAGATTATATCCTGCGCAACCGAACCTGTAAGTGCCGGCGGCGGATACCTGTAGGCGCCTGTAAGACAGTACGCGCTGATGCCTTCGCTGTTAAGCGCTTTGGTCTTTGCGACAAGTGTTTCTACGCTGCGGGTATAACTGTCTGTCCCCAGTACTCCCACCAGTGATGTAACGCCTGATGCGATTACGTCCCCCAGTGTCAGTTCCGGTACCCTCGAGTGGAGACCGCCTTCTCCGCCGCCGCCTGTCACATGCACATGCTGATCGAAAAAGCCGGGCGCCAGCGTTTTACCCGACGCGTCAATTGTTTCGATATCAGGCATATTGGCGGCCAGATCTTCCCCGATTTGTAGAATACGGTCAAAGGAAATCAACACATCTTTTTTACCGAGCGGCTGCGGCTCATAAACGTTTGCGTTTTTAATCAGGATCATTTATTAATCTCCGTTTAAATCCATGTAAAATTTTATAAACCAGTAAGAGCCATTTCGGCAACATTTCCCGGCAGGAACGAACTCTCTACCCTTTCAATTATTTTTTTTTATATTCCAGTTCTTTTTTCTTTGCCTTCATTTAAAATGATAAAAAATTCCTGTATAAAAAAAAGAAGCCGTCCCGGTATATACCGGAACGGCGCCTTCCCGAGACGGCTTTGCGTTCAGGCGGCTTTAAGACCGCCCGCAATATTATTAACAATATTATTAGCGCAAAAGCTGAAGAACGTTCTGACCCCTCTGGTTGGCCTGAGCCAGCATTGCGGTACCTGACTGGGTGAGGATCTGGTTCTTGGTGTATTCAACAGTCTCAGTAGCCATGTTGGTATCGCGGATTCTGGATTCAGAAGCCTGCAGATTTTCGGCCCCGACATCGAGGCCCCGGACAGTGTGTTCCAGGCGGTTCTGGTAGGCGCCGAGATCAGCTCTTTGTTTGTTGATTCTCTTTATCGCCTCATCAAGGGTTCCAATGGCACGGTTGGCACTGTCCGGAGCGGACAGTGTAAGAATGGTATCATCTCCGACGTTCCGGATACCAAGGCCCTTTGCGGTCATGGTCCCGATAAACACCTGAGTCCGTTGATCCATATTGGCTCCGATATGGAACCACATGGAGGCGGTAACTACGTTTTCGCCCTGCTGCCTGCCGAACCTGCCTGTAAGCAGATTCATGCCGTTAAATTGAGCGTGTGATGCAACGCGATCGACTTCCGCGACCAAAGCCGAAACTTCAATCTGGATGTAAAGCCTGTCTTCGTCCGAATAAATACCGTTCGAAGCCTGCACCGCCAACTCCCTTAAACGCTGGATGATATCTTCGGATTCCTGAAGATAGCCTTCCGCAGTCTGAATGAACGAAATACCGTTCTGGGCGTTTGTAGACGCCTGGTTCAAACCGCGAATCTGGCTTCGCATCTTCTCGGAAACAGCGAGCCCCGAAGCATCATCGCCGGCGCGGTTGATACGCATGCCGCTTGACAGTTTCTCCATATTCTTGTCCAGGTACACCTGGGTAACTTTGAGGGACCTGTCGGCAAACATTGCGCTCATGTTGTGATTAATTATCATAAAACACTCCTTTGGCATTTCCGGCGCATTTGTCCCCATGACAAAAAAACGCCGCGGCATCCATGCCGAATGAAACGCTTTGCGTTTCATGTCTGGTAAACGTGCCAATGAACCCCCGACCCGCCCGTACCCGGAAGGGTTGAGGGAGTAAAAACCATGGAGGCCCAACGGGCATGTGGTTTTAGTCCATCTTACTTTCAAATATCGGAATCTGAAAAATTGTCTTTAGGGAAAAATGATTTTGGGGAGTGCGGGGCTATTTGTAAAAGTCTTTTACAGCCCTGAAGAAACTGTCTATGTTTGCCCAAGGACTCATGGGAGGAATATCGCAGCCTGATGAAATTATATAATTTTTATGCACCGAACATTCCTTTAAAAGTTCCGTTGCGGCGGTATATATGCTTTGCGGCGTTCCTTTGAGAAACTGCGAAGCCGGGCTTATGTTGCCGAGCACCGGAACATCGGCCGGCATTCCTTCCAGAATCTGCTTCATCTTTACCGCGTCGCCAAAATGGTACGCGTCTGCGCCTATACGTGCTATTGAATTAAGCATCAGGGGAGTGTACGGTCCGCAGTTATGGTAGAAGAACAGAAAATTTTCGTCCTTTACCTGTTTTACTATTCTTTTAATAAAAGCCGATGAAAACTCATCCGCAAGATTTGGCGATAATAATCCGGCTGCCGGTTCGGCCATTACCACACCGTTGGCGCCGGCTTTTTTAAATTCGTTGATATAATTAATAATAAATTCCGATGTTTTTTCCAAGGTTTTATTTACATAATCCGGATCTTCAATGCAGTTGATCATAATTTCCGACATATCCATGAGCCGGCCTGCCAGCGAAAACGGTCCGATCACTCCCGCCAAAACAGGCCTGTCCGTTATTTCGCGTACCGCAGTTTTAACCGCTTCAATATACAATTTTGTTCGGCCTTTGGCCGTGTCCGGAACTTTCAGTTTATCGGCGTCTTCCGCGCTTTCCAGTATCCGTCCGATAACTGTCGGTACTTCGCTGTCCGATTTTTTTATTTGCGAACCAAAGGCTTCAGCTTCAACCGATAAATCCATCATGCTCAGTGACAGGAGGCTGTCTGTGCGCCTGCTGATCTTTATCATGACCTCTGCCTGGAGAGCACTGTCCGAGATCAATTCGTTTACCGTTATTCCCATAAGCTGTACATACGGAAAGGTTAGTATAGGCGATGCCTTTTTTATGGGCGCTGAAATAAGGTTTTCTTTCCACTTCTGCATGTTCATGATAATTCCTTTATGCTCAAAGTTATTTTGGTTAAAGTTATATTATGTTACTTTCCCTAAAAATTTTCCATACCAGTTCAAATGATTCATCCACAGGCGGGATTGGCCTGACTTTACGCCATGTTGCTTCCGGCTGTCCGTTATTGTAATAAATTTCCTGAACCAGGCCGTTCAAACTGCCGTCATCGGGCAGAAAGGCAAGCTCCCGCGGTACTCCCGTCAAGGGCAGTGATCCGCTGTCATTCCGGTATAAAGCGCTGCCCCGGCTTCTTCCGTTTTTTTCTGCGAAATCGGCCATTGCCGCCAGATATGTTTCCTGACATATTAAAGTGTCCCATAGGCGGAACGCCGCCGGCAGCCCGGTTTTGTCTTTGATTGTTACGCGCTGTAAAAAATTTTCTTTTAAATCGTGAATATTCTCCAGTGTAATTTTGATTTTTTCTGCATCCCTGAAAACGCCGCCGTAAAGGCTCATTTGTCTGCACGCCTGTGCCAGAAGGTCTTTAACGTTATCCGGGCCGCCGCGGGAAATTGAGCCGTTGAGTGAACCGGTAAGCGATCCGGCGATATTCAGTACTTCCTGAATTTGGGAATTAACCGCCGGTGATGTCTCGGTGCGGCAGTGAGCAGCCGGTTCATCAGCGTCTTTGCCGGATGATTTACGTAATAATTGCCTGGAAATAAAAGCCGCGGCCCTGGACGAACCGGCCTGCCCCGCGTTCAGCGCGCTGCCGCCCGGGCGGTACACACCATGCGTCCCCGCGGCTTCTCCTGCCGGGAAAAGGCCTTCAATGTTTGACTGCCACCAGCTATCTACAGCCAGGCCGCCGTTGTTGTGCTGCGCGCACAACGCAATTTCCAGGGGCTGCAACGACAGGTCTGTGCCCCGTGATTTGTAGAACTCCGCGGCCGGGCTGTTCATTTTTACAAGCCGCTCGTAAGGAATGCCGAAACAGGCGCCGGCTGCTTCCAGGTACGACCGGGCTTCTTCTGAAAGGGATGTAAAATCAATCGTATTTTGCGCTCCGGAGCTCCGGGCGCCGGGATTGTTTGCGCAGGGATTTTGCCTGTAGTCCAAAAATACTTTGCGGCCTTTTGAGGTCTCAAGATAAACTAGGATGTCAATGATCGAAGAACCGTACCTGGCGTCGGTTATACAGCCGCCGTCTGCCGCGGCGATTTTTTTTGAATCAAATGGCCATTGATAACCTTTTAAAAAAACCAACGATAATAATTGACCGGGGTTTTTAAAGTAATCATTCAGAAATTCTCTTTCATCACTGCCGTTAATATCAGTTGAAAAAAATCGCGGCAATACCTGCATAAAAGTTCCGCTTACATTCCAGCGCGGTTTTATCGAGGCCAGGCCGTACTGCCATTCGGTCAGATTCCTTCCCATAACGCCCGCTTCAAGCGCGGCGCCTGTTGCGCCGTTCTGGCTCTGCGGGTAAACTGAATTTTCATAAATCGCGGCAGGTCCGCCCGTTGCCCATATTATATGGCTGCTTATAAAAACTTCAAATTGCAGAGTTTCAAGGTTGAGACACATAATGCCTGCGGCATATTTTTTACCGTGAGTAAGAATGTTGTCATTTGCCGCGGATTCATCGACCAGAAGTTTTACTATCTGATAATGTGAAAAAACCTGAATTCCCTTTAAGATCACCTGCGCTTCCAGAGCCTCTGTCATGAACCTGGAAGTATAAGGTCCTGCACTGGTGGCGCGGCGCGCCGGATCGTGATCGGTTTTATAACCGACATATTCACCCCATGCGTTTCTTGGAAACGGGACGCCCAAACGAACCAGTTTGGCAAAGCATGGAACCGAAGCCGCGGCCTCTGCCAGGGCAATGTCACCGTCCGCACTTCCGCCGTCAAAAAGAGTCTGCGCCAGGGAACGCACACTGTCCGGAGCGTCTCCGCCCAGGGATAGCTTATAGTAAGTCTGCTTGTCAGATCCCGTGTTGCGCGAAGTTCCGGCCTTCAACCCTTCCGTAACTATCGCCATATTACGGACACCTTCGTCGTAAAGGGTGTCAGCCGCGTTAAGTCCGGCAGCGCCTGAGCCGGCTATAAGTACGTCATAATGGTACACCGGAATTTGATGCTGCCCTATTTGAATGGTTTCCTTCATGTTATTATTAAAGAAGATATGGTGGATTTTGTCACCGGCTGCTGTATTAATGGTATATGTTATTATCCTGTGCATAAGATGTAGCAAAAAAGATTTTATCATTGTATATTAATGTTATGTCAGAGGTTTAATTGATGCCGACGGTAAAAGTTAATATTTCGCCTTCTGTTTTAGATTGGATACTCAAAACAGCCCTGCTTGAGGGGTTAGATGATGATGTAATAACTCATCTTTACAAATGGAAAAACAATGAAAAACAACCTACTTTTAATAAAATTGAAGAATATAGCCGTAAAATTAGTATACCGTTAGGTTATTTTTTCCTGGATACTCCGCCTTTGGAACAGTACCCTTTATTGAAGTTTAGAACTATAAATAGTACATCCAATACAAACCCGAGCAGAGACCTAATTGATACTTATTACCATATGACGGCTATTCAGGATTGGATGAGAGAATATTTAATTGATTCAGGTAATGAAAAAATCAATTTGATTGGTTCTCTTAAGAACGAAAGAAAGGTTAATAAAATTACCTCGGTTATCAAAGATGCTATAAATCTGGAAGATGATTGGTATACCAAATCAAAAACTCCCCACGATTCATTTAATATTCTGCGTCAATGTTTTGAAAAAATTGGAATATTGGTAATGAAGAATGGCATAGTTGGTCTAAACACCCATCGTCCTTTGGATATACATGAGTTCAGGGCATTTACATTATTGGATGATTATGCGCCTTTAGTATTTATTAATAATAAAGATACAGACGGAGGTCAACTTTTTTCTTTATTGCATGAGATTGTTCATATCTGGCTTGGATCAAACAGTTTTTATAATGACAGCCATGGTATGTCGTTTAACATAAGCCCGCTGGAAATTGTTTGTAATGCAGTTGCAGCAGATTTATTGGTTCCAGAGCGAATTTTTATCGAAAAATGGAATGATAATAATAATCTACCTATTGAAGAAAATATTAATAAATTGGTAAAACAATTTAGATGCGGAAAATCAGTAATTATACGCAAAGCTCTAGATAATAATTTTATAACCAATGAACAATATAATGAATTTACTAATTATATTATTGCTGTTTCCCGTTTAAAAAAATCAAATAATAATGGCGGCGGTGATCATTATAAAAATTTGGAATCGAGATATAGTCCTCGTTTTATCCTTGCCCTGGCCAATAGTATTAATGAAGGCAGAACGCTTTATAAAGAAGCTAATAAATTAATATGTTCGAACCGAGTTATTTTTGACAGATTTGTGAATGAAGTCAAGGTACATTCCAATGTCCAATGAAATTTTTATTTTGGATTCTGATGCATTAATTAAACCATCCCGGTTTTTTTATCCTTTTGATATGTTTCCTGATTTTTGGAAATTTATTAAAGATGAAATTATTACAGGAAATATTAAAATTCTTGACAAGGTTTATGATTAGATTGTAACCGGAGGAGATAATTTAAGTATTTGGTTTTCATCTATTAATGATATTAAAAAAATAGATTGCAGAGATACTTCAATTATAAATAATTATGGCAAAATAATAAAATATCTTCAAAATTGCGGATTATATAAAATTGAAGCATTAAACAACTGGTCTATAATAACTGTTGCAGATGCCTGGATTATTGCAACAGCCTATTCCCGTTCTTACACGGTAATTACTTTTGAAACTTCCAATGCCGGGTTGAGCAAAAATCAACAGTCAAAAGATGCAAAAATTCCTGATGTTTGCAAACAGTTTAATGTAAAATGTAATGATTTATATTATATGATGCGTAAACTTCAATTTAGAAAATCTTCACAATCTCCGTATATGAAACCCGCCGTCAACATCAACGACATTCCCGGTGGTGTATAAAAAACTGTCTCCGGCAAACGCGGCGGCCGCTTCGGCTACGTCTTCGGGCGTGCCCCAGCGGGCTATGGGGAAAGCGCCTTCCTCAATAAGGCGGTCGTATTTGCCTGTGACACCGGCGGTCATATCGGTTTTTATGACGCCCGGCCTTATCTCGTGGACATAGATACCTTCGCGGGCGAGCCGGTCGGCGTAGAGTTTTGTCAGCATGGAGATGCCGGCTTTTGAGACGCAGTACTCGCCGCGGTTTACAGAGGAGACTTCGGCCGAGCAGGATGATATGTTTATTATGGTACCGCGCTTTTTTCCAAACGGTTCCTGCCCAAGCATCGCTTTTACCGCAAGCTGGGTTAAAAACATGTTGGATTTTGTGTTGGTATCAATTACATAATCCCAGCTCTCTTCTGTCATATCCAGAAGATCGGCGCGGACTTTGGGCGCGACTCCGGCGTTGTTGACCAGGATATCGATGCGGGAAAAATGTTCTAAAGTTTCGTCAATTATTTTTTGTCTGCCCTGTTGGGTTGAAACATCCGCCTGTATATAAAGCCGGGACACGCCGGTTTGCGCGATGACTTTATCCAGGGTATCCAGATTTTCCCGGCACGATTCTTTGTCCCGTGTTCCAACCAGCGCCACATTAAAATTTTCGCGGGCCAGGCGTACCGCGATCGCAAACCCGATCCCCCGGCTCCCGCCTGTAATTATTGCTGTTTTTTTCATTTTGACGCCGTTGTTTTTTCTGCTGTCGCTTTATCCCTTATTTCCGCATCTGCTCTTGCTTTTCTGTAAATCGGCGCGTATATTTTTGAATCCCTTAGCACGCATCCGGTGCAGCCGTGATCCCGCATTATCTGGGTGCATTTGGAACAGGCCGCGCAGCAGGCCTCCGGTTTTAACTGGCCGTTTATAAGAATGTCCCTGGGAATACCGGGGTACGCGAACGCGGCCCGGCCCAGGCCCATAAAGGCGCAGCGGCCTGCAGCGATATTGGCGGCGCCGGCGTACGGCATAAACTGCCGCAGCCAGGTATAGCCGTTCCCGACAACCGGAATGTTTCCGGCAATATTCTGAACCATCGCTGTAAAATCAAAAAGCCGCTGTATGCTTTCAAGCTGGTGTTCTTTTGGCACCGGGATTCCCATGCTTGATGTATCAAACGGCCGGGTTACCTGAGGGTAAATATGGTAAGGGTTACCCGCTGAATTAGACAGCAAATCGACTCCGGCGTCGCGCAGGTCCGCTGTCAGCCGCATGGGTTCGGACGGGCTGAACTTCATAAAATTTTCCCTGTCCTCGCCGAATCCGTATGGATACGGATGGGCGTCAAAAACATTGAAACGGCAGGCGATAATAAAATCCGGACCGCAGGCTTTGCGGACTTCGGTAATTATGGTTTTTAAAAGCCGTGTTCTGTTCTCGTAGGAACCGCCGTATTTGCCCAGCCTTGTGTGGCTTGCCAGCAATTCGGAAAGCAGGTAACGGTGGCAGGATTTTATATCGACACCGTCAAAACCGGCTTCTTTTGCGAGCAGGGCGGAGGCAACGTATTTTTGAGGAAGACTTTCCAGGTACCTGTCGGTTACAACCGGCGCGTCCGGTTTTACCCCGCAGCGCAGGTCAAGAATTGGATCGTGCTGGGGAATTATCGGAGACATTTTGTGGCCTTTTGGCCTTGAGTATCGTCCGGAATGGGTTAACTGCAGTACATAAACGGGATTGAAATTGCGGCCGTTTACTTCGGCGGCGGCAGTGCGGGTCCGTTTGACAAGCGACTCAAATGCACCCGCGTTTTCCCTGGTCAGCATCATCTGGAGTTCGTTTGCCCGGCCTTCCGGTACTACAGCGCAGGCTTCCCACCAGATTAGTCCGGCTCCGCCCCTGGCGAGTCTAAAGTAGCGGCGTTCCACCAGTTCCGACGGGCTGCCGTCCGGCATGGAATCGCAGCCTTCCATGGGCAGGATAGCCAGCCTGTTGGGCGCGATTCTGCGGCCTATCCGGGCAGCGGCGGCAAGCGGTGAAAGATCATTGCTGAATTCCAGCCTAAGCTTAAGATCCAGGTTCTTCTGCCTTACTTCGTCCAGGGAATTGAAATTAAACCGTACATGGGGCGCCATAAGTTACCGCCTTTTAAAACTTTTTGTAAAATCAGCCATTAAAATTCCAAATCTAGAACTCAAAACCAATTTCGGATGGCAGGGCGTTTTCACTATAGCTTTTGATAAAAGCTTCCGCCAGACCGGGAACATAATACATCGGATCATCGATTTTGGTATTTTTTTCGTACTTGAGTTTTTCTGCAGATATTTTCTTAATCGGGAATTTTTGGGCTTTTGCCACACATCTTAGATGATCCCTGACAGTCCTGAGCGTACAGACAGGAGGTTTACCCGTATTCAGGGATTCAAGGCTGTCATAAAATTTCTTTTCAACATTGGTACTGCCCTGTTCACTGTATATTTTTTCCCTGCCGTCGTTAAAATAAACTTTAAAATTATATTCGGGGTTTTCTCCCCAGCGAATCAGAGCTTTTTCAAATTTAAATTCACCTGTAACATTGCTGCCCGGAGGGGTATTAACACAATGAGCTGTATAAAAATAAATATGTATACCTGCCCTTGTGTCGATCCTCATGGAAACCGCGTCGAAGTTTTCTATATCCGGTCTTGCCTGCCAGAGTTCCGCTTCAACAGAAGCTACTTCAACACTGCGGTCTGTTTCATTGCCCAAAAGAAAGAGCATTAACTGTAAATCGTGGGAGCAGGCATTGTTAAGCGGACTGTCAAGAATGGTTTCGCCTTCCACAGCGAGTCTGCCGGCCCAGTTGTTCCTGCTGTAATATGAATCTCCCCTGCCCGGAAGGTGAATTGCCTTGAAACCAAGCGGTCTGCCGAATAACCCGTCCATGATGTCTTTTTTTAATGCCAGCGTATCCGGAGCGTAACAGGCCTGGAAACCGATGGCGCAGAACAGACCGGATTTTTTTTCATTCGCGATTAAATCATCCAGGCGTTCAAGGTTTCCGGTAACAGGTTTTTCACAGAGGACATTGGAACCGTTTTTAAAGCCTGTCATTATATATGAATAATGGGTATGAATCGGCGAGGCTATTACAAGAAGATCTGATCGGCCTCCGGACGCGTAATATTCATCCGGTGAATTAAATACCGGGATGCCCCGTTCCTTAATCTCGGCGAACTTTGGCGAATTGGCGGCAAAGGGATCGGCCGCTCCCGAGAATACAAAGGGGGGATCTTTGGCGGCAAGGAATTCGTTCAGGTAATTCCGGCCATATCCCCCGATGCCTGCAAGCAAAACCAAAGGCTTTTTCATTTTTTCATTTTAATGGAGGAATGTTTTTCCTTCCAGTCCCGTACAGTGACATTTAGCGGCTACCGAATGTTTTGCTGCCGCCGAACGTTCCGTTCGTTGAATGTTCCGTTATAATAAGCTATAATTTTGTATTATAAATCTGGAGAAAAAAATGCTTGGAAAAGAACTTTTGGTCCGTCTGGATTCAGAAACCGCAAAGGAAATTTTTACCCGCCTGTACGGTGAGTCCGGCATCGAAGCCGCTTACCAGCGTTACAGTTCCCTAATCGAAGAATATTTGAGGGACAAGCCGGGCTGGTTTCCGTATACCAGGTTTCCCGAAGCAAGCGGTGACATTCATGTTTTTACTTCTCCCGGGCGCACTGAGCTGGGCGGTAACCATACCGATCATAATCAGGGTAAAGTTCTTGCCGCGTCTATACAATTGGATGCTGTTGCCATCGCCGCTCCCAGACATGATAATTTGGTTTTTCTCCGCTCCAAAGGTTTCCCGGATACAGAAGCCGATATTTCTGATTTAACAATGCAGCCCTCTGAAAAGGGAACTGCAGCGGCATTAATCCGCGGAATCGCTTTTGAGTTTAAAAAACTCGGTTTTTCTATCGGCGGTTTCAGCGCCAACGCGGCTTCTCTGGTTTTACCCGGTTCAGGATTATCTTCCAGCGCCAGCCTGGAAGTTTTAATCGGGAAAATTTTTGATTGTTTTTTCAACAAGGGTAAAATGAGCGCCCTCCAGATTGCACAAATCGGCCAAAAGGCCGAGAACAACTACTTTGGCAAACCCTGCGGACTCATGGATCAGGTTGCCTGCGCAAGCGGCGGCGCCGTCGCCATTGACTTTAAGGATCTTGCCAATCCTGTTGTAACACAGGTTGATTTTGATCCGGCTGCCCTTGACTTTGCCCTTTGCGTAGTTGACACAGGCGGAAATCACGCGGACCTTACCGCCGATTACGCGGCCATCCCGGCAGAAATGAAGGCCGCTGCGGCCAGTCTTGGCAAACAAGTCCTGCGTGAGCTGGATCTAAAAACTGTCATAAGCAACTCCGTGCAAATTCGCAAAGCCGCCGGAGACAGGGCCCTATTGCGGGCTTTTCATTTTTATAATGAAAACGACAGGGTTGATGCGATGCTTTCCTCCATGGAAATGATGAACCGCGCCGCGCTTACCGAAGAAAAACAAAAATTTCTGGCTTCTTTTATGGAGCAGGTAAACAGTTCCGGGAATTCATCCTGGGAACTTCTGCAGAATATTTACGCTCCTCATTATCCGCTTGAGCAGGGTATCAGCCTGGCCCTTGCCCTGACCAGAAACTATTTGCAGTCCCGCTGTAAAAACCGCGGTGTCTGCCGTGTGCACGGCGGCGGGTTTGCCGGTACAATTCAGGCTTATATACCCATGGACTCTATTAACGGGTACCGTGATCATATGGAATCCATTTTTGGGCCAGGTTCTGTGACTGTGCTTAACATAAGGCCGGTCGGCGTAGCAGAACTGGAATTTTAAAAAACCGCAGGAATACTAAAACTATTCGATATCAACGACTTTATCCGAATGGGTTTTTACCGCTCTGGTGTCAATCGTGCCGTCCGGTATGGAAATTTGTCTTAATACCTTCATTGTAAGCGGAATAATTATCGCAAGGCTCAGCAGGTCCGAGGCCGGCGTTGCCATCTGAATTCCCAGCAGGCCGAAGATCGGGCGCATTATAAAAAGGATGGGAATCAGCATAAGCCCCTGCCTGGCCATCGCTATTATGCTTGCTTCAAGCGCCACGCCCATGGTCTGGGTTATCATGTTGCACATGGTCGCAAAACCCATAAAGGGAAGGCTTATGCAGTTGAGCCTTAACGACAAAGTCCCTATGGCTATGACCTGGGGATCGTCCTTGCGGAAAAGCGCGATGATCTGCGGCGCGAACACTTCAAGCAGAACGCAGATTGCAAAGAGGCCGCCGCAGGCGACACGGACGCAGAACCAGAACGATTTTTTTACGCGGCTGTAGATTTTTGCGCCGTAGTTGAATCCGCAAATCGGCTGGAACCCCTGGCCGAATCCAAGCACTACGGAATTTGCGAACATTACAATCCTGTTGACAATTGAAATTGCCGCAATGGCGGCGTCGCCGTAAAAACCGGCAAAGTGGTTAATAATTATATTGGCGACGCTCATAAGGCCCTGGCGCAAAAGCGCGGGAACCCCGCCCCGGAACATTTCCGCAAACCTTTTTACTGTCGGCGAAAAATGCCTGAAGTTAATCCGGATGTTGCCCTTTCTTGTACAGCCGTAAAAATAGAGAATGCAGAAACTTATAAACTGGCAGATCATAGTAGCGGACGCGGAACCTTTTACACCCCAGCCAAAAATAAAAATAAAAACCGGTTCCATAAAAATATTTAACACAGCGCCGGACATTATCCCCACAAGCGCTATTGACGCGCTGCCCTGGAACCGCAGCTGCTGATTTAAAATTGTCGCGGCGACCATCCACGGAGAAGCAAGCAGAATAAAAAAGATAAAATCCATTGCGTGCGGTTTAATGGTTTCGGTCGCTCCCAAAAAACCGACAAAAGGTCCAAGTATCACGATCAATATTGCCGCGATTGCGGCCATCACGATGAATCCTGTAACAAGTCCGGTGGCCGCCATGCGCGAAGCGTTCTCTGTATCCTTTGCGCCCAGAACTCTGGCCATGTAATTCCCCGATCCCTGTCCGAAGAAAAATCCGATCGCCTGGATCAGGTTCATAAGCGGGAAAGCGATGCCCACTGCCGCGACTTCGCTTGTTCCCAGGCTGGCGACAAAATAAGTATCGGCCATGTTATAAATTGCCGAGACGATCATTATCATTATGCTTGGCAGACCAAGGGTAAAAACCAGTTTTTCTACCGGTTCGGTGGTCATTTTGATGAATTTATCGTTGTTTTTTGCTGAATCTAAAGGTGCAGCCATTTGAACAGTATATTACCCGCAATTGGAAAGGTAAAGAGGACGGAGGATATTGTAATTGCGGATTAAAACGTACAGATATTGATAATTTGCTTTATGTTTATTATAATTTACTAAATCATGATTTAGTAAATCGTGATTTAGTAAATCATGGAAGTATTTGCGGAGGCAATATGGAAGATTCCGCATCGGATGAAAGACAATTTATCGGCCGTGTAAACGAACTCTCCCGTCTTGAAGAAATTTTTGCTGTGAAAAAATTTGAGTTCGGAGTAATATATGGGCGCCGCAGGGTAGGTAAATCTACTTTGCTCAAAGAGTTTATCAAAGGGAAACCTGCGATATTTCTTGTTGCCAACGAAAAAAAAATTGAAATAAACCTGGATTCTTTTGCCAGAGAAATCAGTAATTACACAGGACAAACCCATGTTAAATTTTCATCTTTTACCGATATGATGGAATATTTATTTACCTGCCTTAAGTCAAAAACCATCCTTATTATAGATGAATTTACCTATCTTATAAAATCCGACAAAACCATATTGAGCGAACTTCAGAATGTAATTGATAAATATAAAAACAGTTCCGGTATAAAATTTATTATATCCGGCAGTCATGTCGGCATGGTTGAAGATATGCTGAGTATGCAAAAACCGCTTTACGCGAGAAAAACATTCGCGATTAAGCTTGGTGAATTTGATTACTATGAGGCAGCAATGTTTTATCCGGGATTTTCCTGTGAAGATAAAGTCCGCGCGTATGCAGTCTGCGGAGGTATTCCCTACTACCTTGCGCTGATGGATGATACAAGGACATTCAGAGAAAATATTATTTCAATGTTTATTAGTAACAGTTCAGGACTTTATTAAAACAAAGTACATATTGTTATATGTAGTGGATAGCCTATTATCTCAAATACAATTGTAGCCGAAAAAAGTAGTATACTTATTATCTTGTAATACAGTAGG
>WQZG01000028.1 GCA_009780855.1 Treponema sp. | reverse complement strand
TGTTCAACTATTAATTCCATTCCTACCTTGCTATACAGCAGATCTCAGGGCTCATTTCTACTGAACGCAAGGTAGCATTTCTACTGAACGGAAACATGGCTCATTTCTACTGGTCGCTGACATTCATCGTTTTTTTTAATTGACTTTTATGCAATAATCGCTATAATAAAAAACATCAGAAATGACCAAAGATCAATCAAAATCCACATATAAAGTAAATCAAAGGCGAGGGTGGATTTTTTTAAGAATTATTTTTTTGTTTGTTTTGGTTATTTTGGTTTCAGTTTTAACAATTACTGTTATTAATCTTAGGCAAAAAGAAGGACCGGATAAAAAAGATCTGCTGCAGATGTGGTCAGCAGGCTCTTATGAAGATATTTATAAATTAAGCGGAGAACAGCTTCTCCGTAAACCCCTGGATAATTTTTTATTAACCATTCACGGCTTTGCCGCCTACCAGATTGCGATTGCGCAGATTGATAACTTCAGCATGCTTTCCTATATTGACAATTGTATCTGGTCGCTGCGTAAAGCCCTTCTCTCAAAAGACGCAAAGACAGACGGCAGCCTGTTTTATGTTTTGGGAAAAGCTTATTATTATAAAGGCGCGCCGTACAGCGATCTGGCGATAAAGTATCTGGAAAAAGCGGACGAAACCGGTTACCGGGAAAATGATATCCCTGAATACCTGGGATTGGCATACATTAATATCAAGGATTACAGAAGCAGTGTTGCAGCTTTTGCCAACGCCCTTAAAACTTCGATTTCTGATGTACTGCTTTTATCAATAGCCAATTCCTATATTGCGCTTGGCGAAGATGACGCTGCATACGCATATTTAACAAGATGCGCGGAAATTTCAAAAGATTCCGGAATGATTTTTTCTGCCAGATTATCAATGGGTGATATCCAGCTGCGCAGGGGAGATTATAACGGAGCAGAGGAACAATTTATCACGGTAAACAATGACAGCGGCGGGAATGCGGATGCGTGTTACCGGCTGGGTGAATTATATAACAGCAGGGGAGAAACTGTACGGGCCAGAGCCGAATGGAGAAGGGCCGTTCAGATTGATCCTGCCTATATGCCCGCGAGGGCCCGGCTTAATATGTAGAAGTGCTCCGGCAGTGTTTTTATATTTTGCATGGCTTTAGAAGCCGGGAGGGAATATGTTCGGACGTGGTTCATCGGATTTGGGAATTGATCTGGGTACCTGCAATACAATTATTTATATACGCGGCAAGGGTATCGTTGTCGACGAACCTTCTGTAGTAGCGGTTGAAAAGGGAACCAACAGGGTCATGGCAGTCGGAACAGACGCCAAAAAAATGCTCTGGAAAACACCGGGTTCCATTCACGCGATCAGACCCCTGCGCGGCGGCGTTATAGCGAATCTTGAAGCTACAGAAAAAATGATAAGGTATTTTATTTCCAAGGTGATGCCGCGTTACAAGTTTATTAAACCGCGGATGGTTATAGGCATACCTTCCAACATTACCGAAGTTGAACGCAGGGCGGTTGAGGAATGCGCCTACAAAGCCGGCGCCAGGGAAGTTGTTGTTATTGAAGAAAGCCTTGCCGCGGCAATAGGAGCCGATATTCCCATTAATGAACCGGCCGGCCACATGGTTGTTGATATAGGTGGCGGCACAACCGAGATATCGGTAATAAGCCTGGGAGACATGGTTGTAACCAATGCGATCAGGGTTGCCGGTGATGATTTTGACGAAGCCATTATTAAATTTGTCAGGAGCGAGTTAAATTTAATTATCGGCGGCGGCGTCTCGGAGCGCCTTAAAATCGAAATCGGAAACGCGGCGCCCGATAAAAATATCGAAAAAGTAGAAATCAAGGGGACTGACGCGGGCAACGGACTGCCCAGGCGCCTGGAAATAGATTCTGAACAAATCAGGGAAGCATTAAAGGAACCGATCGCCAGAATTATCGACGAAATCAAAAATATTCTGGGCAAAACTCCTCCCGAGCTTGCAGCCGATATTGTGGAACGGGGAATTGTAATGACAGGCGGAGGCTCCCTGCTTAAAGGTCTGCCTAAACTCGTATCAAAAGAAACAGGCGTTCCTGTAATCCTTGCGGAGCAGCCGATGAACTGTGTAGCCCAGGGCGCCGGAAAGTATTTTGAATTTTCCAAGGGGTTCAACAATACGCGAAGTGTATATGACAGTTTGAATTAAGACGCGGAACCAAGATGTGGATTGAGCAAAAGAAAAAAAGCAAAAAGAATTTATTCAATACCACAATCGGTGTTTTTTTTATTCTTGTTGTTGTCTCGTTTGCGGTCCTGTCCTTTTCAACCCGTAATTTTTCCGCGGGGATCAAGAATGCAGGGCTCTCGCTTTTTTCCGGCATCCGCGGCGGCATATACGGAGTAACATCGTTTATTTCGAGGACCGCCCTGTCCATAAGAGAGCTGTCAATCCTGCGCAAGGAATACAACGAACTTACCGACAGGATGTCCAGCTATGAACAGCTTGAGCGGAGTGTCGCCGATGTCCGGCAGGAGAACAACAGGCTCCGCGAGCAGCTTGGTTTTTCGCAAAGTCTTTTATACCGCCATATTCCTGCGGAGCTCATCGGCAGGGATCCGGACAACCTTTTTTCGGCTTTTGTTATTAACAAGGGAAGTTATTCCGGTGTTGCCATCGGGATGCCCGTTATAGCGTACCAGAACGGCGCGCAGAGCCTTGTCGGTAAGGTTATCCAGGCCGGAGTATTTGAAAGCCTTGTAATGCCGCTTTATGATTCAAGTTCCTATGTTTCTTCCAGACTTGCCCAGTCGCGTTATGAAGGCATTACCGAAGGCAGGGGCAGTCCGGACAGCCCGCTATTAATGCGTTTTATACCAAAGCAAGCAAGGGAAGAAATAAACCCGGGCGATATGGTTATTACATCCGGTCTTGGCGGCGTATTCCCGGAGGGAATCAATATCGGAAGGGTTAGCGGAATAAGGTACCAGGAAACCGAAATTTCAATGGAGCTTGAACTGGAAATGTCTATTGATTTTTCCAGGCTTGAATATGTTTTTGTGATCGACGCGGCTTCAGGGCAGACTGCCGGGCCAACAGATTTACAGTCTGCCCCACAAACAACCGGGCAGTCTGCTCCACAGACAGGTAAAACCGATGGTTAAAAAAATAATTTGGGCGTCGGTCTTTATCGTAATAGCCGCCATTATACAGTCTGTCCTTCTTAACCGCATAGCGCTTTTTAACGCCGTTCCCGATTTGACGCTTGGCATTCTGGTTTATATAGCTTATGTAAACGGAACAATGACAGGCCAGCTAACCGGATTTTTTTCAGGATTTTTACTTGATTTTATATCCGCCGCTCCGCTTGGCTACAACGCCCTGGTCCGCACTATAATCGGCGCCCTTACCGGACTTATGAAGGGGACTTTTTTCCTGGATATATTTTTTCTGCCCATGTCTTTGTGCGCCGGAGCAACAATAATAAAAGCTGTCAGCCGCAACCTGCTTGGACTGCTTTTTGCCGGATCAATTCCGGTTTATGATTTTTTTCTGCCGTTATTCTGGGTTGAGCTTGGACTCAATATAGTTACAGCTCCCCTGTTATTTTTTGTTCTAAAGTTTTTCAAGAATCTGCTTACAGGTGAAAGGATATCCTGATGTTTACCGAAAATGAAGAAACCAGCCAGGGCCGGATCGTTATACTCCAGATTATCTGCATAGCGGCCATAGCTATATATGTATTAAAACTATTCAGCATGCAGATACTGGAAGGCGATGTTTACAGATCCATTGCCCAAAATATAACGCGCCGCACTTCTGTAATTCCGGCGCAGAGGGGCGAAATCTACGACCGTACCTATACCCAGCCCCTTGTTTTAAATACAGATTCTTTTGCCGTAAGCGTAACGCCCGCAGAAGTGCCCAAAGGCGCCATGCCGGACCTTATTGCCAGGCTTGCTTCGTTACTGGATGTTTCCAGGGATCAGATAGAAAAAAAGCTTCCGTCTTCGATCTATTATCTTTACCAGCCCATAGAGGTGGCGGTTAATATTCCGTTTAAAACAATTGCGGTTTTGGCGGAACAGGTTAATACACTTCCGGGAGTTTCGTGGCAGTCAAAACCAATGCGCAATTATACGGAAACCGGGAGCCTGTCCCACATAATCGGTTATGTCGGCGGTATTACCAAGGATGAACTTACCATGCTTTATAACAAAGGTTATCAGGCGGGTGACATGATTGGCAAGAACGGGATTGAAAAACAGTACGACGAGATACTGCGCGGCAGGGACGGCTGGGAAACCAGGACTGTTGATGTAAGGGGCAGGGGAGTCGCGGAGGACGGCAATGTCCGCCAGTCTCCGGTTATGGGGCAGAACCTGGCGCTTACGATCGACAGCCGAATTCAAACCCTTGCCGAAAAAGCTCTGGGTAAACGCATCGGCGCCGTTGTAGTTATGCGTCCGACCACCGGCGAAATCCTGGCGATGGTTTCCTATCCTTCATACAACCCAAATATATTCAGCCAGTCCGACCTGGGCGCCGAATACCAGGCTCTTCTGGACGATCCCAACAAACCTCTTATTAACAGGGCAATACAGTCAAGTTATCCGCCTGCCTCCACATTCAAGATTATTATGTCCACAGGAATTTACGCCGAAGACGCTTTCCCTCCGGATCAAACAGTTGACTGCCCCGGCGAGATAACCTACGGAGACAGGCTCTGGCGCTGCTGGATACGGCGGCCCGGACACGGCCCGATGAACCTGCACCAAGCCATGGCTCAATCCTGTGATATCTATTACTGGACAGTGGGCAGGGATTATCTTGGCATAGAAAATATTGTTAATTATTCAAGGGATTACGGATACGGCGATTTAACCGGTATTGATCTCCCCGGAGAAATAAGCGGTTTTATTCCGACGCCCCAGTGGAAGGAACGGCGCTACCATGACAGGTGGGACGGCGGTGATACCATGAATATGTCCATAGGGCAGGGCTATACGCTTGTCACGCCGATTCAGATGGCTGACATGACTTCCATGGTGGTTAACAAGGGAATAATTTACGAACCGCATCTGTTAAAGGAAATCCGTGATCCCGTAACCGGCGCTGTAGTTCAGAGCGTAGAGCCCAAAATTCTGCACCAGAGCACAATTGCACCGGAAGTATTTGAGAGTGTAGCCGATGACATGCGCGGTGTAATAAGCGAAGGAACAGCCCAGTATCCGCTAAATATTAAAGCTGTCCAGATTGCCGGTAAAACCGGAACCGGTGAAGTCGGACTCGTTGACCAGTGGCATTCATGGTTCACCTCGTTCGCGCCGTACAAGACTGACAATCCCGACGAACGCGTTGTGGTTACCGTTCTTGTTGAAGCCGTAAACCAGTGGGAATGGTGGGCGCCGTACGCTTCCGCCATAATTTACCAGGGTATTTTTGCAAACCAGACTTACGAAGAAGCGGCCCGCACACTGGGAATTCAGAATACACAGCCCATAGAAGGCCGCAGGGAATAGCGGATTAATAATGAAAAAATACGTTGACCCCGCATCCGATTTGGGATCTCTGCTTTTAACCGTAGAAAAACCGGGCCGTTATATCGGCGGCGAATATGGCCTTATGGCAAAAAAAAATGCCCTGCTGCAGACAGTTATCGCGTTCCCGGATCTGTATGAAATCGGAATGTCCAACAGGGCATTGCGCATAATATACAACAACCTCAACCTTATTGACGATATTTCCTGCGATCGTGTCTTTGCAGCTGCGCCGGATTTTGAAACTGTATTACGCAATAACAAACTCCCCATTTATGGTCTGGAAACCGGAATCAATCCCGGACAGGCCGATGTCCTCATGTTCACTCTTGGGTATGAACTTGGTATAACCAATGTATTGAATATACTTGATCTGGCCGGATTGGCGATCCGGTCATCGGCCAGACAACCGGCCGATCCCATTGTAATAATGGGAGGCCCCTGTGTTTCCAATCCGCTCCCGTATTCAGAATTTATCGATTTTTTTTGGATCGGCGAGGCGGAAGACGGATTTTTTGATCTGATGAAGGAAGTCAGGGATTTAAAAAAAAGGGGAGGGGACCAGACTGAAATAAAAAAATTATTCATGTCCCATCCCAGTATCTGGAGTCCCGGAAAAACCGAAGCTGTGCGTGCCGTATACAGCGGCTTTGGCACAGGCAATAACGAAGCTGCCGTATATCCTGTTCCGGTATTAAAAGTTATACAGCATCAGGGTGCTGTAGAAATTATGAGAGGCTGTCCTAACGGCTGCCGTTTCTGCCACGCTGGATTTTGGTACAGACCCATGCGTCAAAAAGACGCGGCCTGCGTACAGGCAGAAGTTTCTTCGTTTGTAAATGACGGCGGCTATAACGAGATTAGTCTATCGTCGCTTTCGTCCGGAGATTATTGCGGAATATCGGACTTAATTGATAACCTTAACGCCCAATTTTCCAGACAGCGTGTAAGTTTCCAGCTGCCGTCCCTGAAATTATCAAGCTTTTCGCTTGGTATTCTGGAAAAAATATCTGAAGTCCGCAAAAGCGGTCTTACATTTGCTGTAGAAACACCGGATGAACTGCATCAGCTTTCAATAAACAAAAAGGCTTCTCTTGAAGACGCCATAAACATAATAAAAGAAGCCAGGGGAAAAGGCTGGCGCGGAATTAAATTCTATTTTATGATCGGACTCCCGTTAAGTGAAGAACAGACGCAAACCGGAGAATCGGTACAGACAGAAGAACAGGCAATTGTGGAATTTCTTACAAAAGCATCCGCGCAAACCAGGATGCACTTCAGCATAAATTTGGGTACTTTTATACCCAAACCACATACACCGTACCAATGGGCCGGCCAGATATCCGAGGAAACGGCTAAACAAAAATTGCAATACATCCGCGACAGGCTCAAACCCCAGGGCCATAAAATCGGCATACAGGATCCTTTTGTTTCTGTTCTTGAAGGCATTATCAGCCGCGGCGGCAGTGACATATGCGCGTTAATTGAAGCTGCCTGGCAAAATGGCTGCCGGATGGATGCCTGGGGCGAATATCTAAAAAAGGAGATTTGGGAACAAATTATCAAATCCAATGCTTCCCTTGCAGAGGCAACATTGGCACAAAAAGCAATGGATAAACCGCTGCCCTGGAATTTTATAAAATCAGGTATAGCAGATAATTTTTTAAAAAAAGAAAACAGCCGCTCACAGAGTGCAGAATTTACTTTACCCTGTATAGAAAATTGTAAACATAATTGCGGGGTCTGCAATAATCGCAATAAAATAACAGAAAATATCATACAGGCAAATGTAAATTCCGCCGCAAATTCTGCGGCCCCGGCATCCGCAGCATTGCATAAAATAATTTTTTCTTTTACCAAAGAAGGCAGGGCGATTTTTTATTCGCATCTTGATTTATTGGAATTATTTTACATGGCATTTACCAGATCCGGAATATCTGTAAATTATTCTTCCGGCTTTAATCCGCTGCCTGTATTTGAAATTGTTTCGCCTTTGGCCTTGGGCATATCTTCGGCAGGTGAAATTGCCGCAGTTGAAATACCGCAGGCCATGGACCCCTGTTTATTTATGGAAAAATTGAATAAAAAACTAATTACCGGAGTTACAATTAATACTGCGCAGGTATTTAATATACCCGTTAACCAAAAAAAATATTCGCTGTCTTCCCAGGTCTGGGGAAGTGTTTATGAAAATATAAACGGCGGCAGTGATATAATTGCTTTTAAGGATGAAAAAAAATACCGACAGGATAAAGCTTCTTTAAATATTTTTAACAATAATTCTTATTGGGGCATTAAGCGGCTTGCGGTCCTTGCCAAAGATCCCCGGGATCCAAGGGCTCCCAAAGATCCGCAGAAAGGCATTTCTTTTTTCGAGGCGTTTGGTTATTTATATCCGGGGAGGATAATAAAACCGGGAAATTAAAACAAGAGGTTAAAATTGTCCAAATAAAAAATTACAATTAAATTTAAAGAATCCGGGTATTTGGTTAGACACCTGTAATTTTGACAGCAGCGGATCTGATGACAATGCCTTAAAAGAATTTGCATGGAATCATGCAAAGATTTGCGAGCATTTCAGTATAAATAAAATTGCGAGATAACACAACTTAATCATATCATTTAACACACGATGTTTCATTTACGTCAGATTTTACGCATAAGTCTGATTACTAAATTTATTACCCCCCCCTAATATTCTGGTAGACAGAACATACATTATGTATAGTAAAATATAAACAAAAATTTTCATTTTACATTACCGTTTTTTCATTACATTGCCAATTTTTCATTGCTATTTATTTTTAATTATTATTGAATTGCTCTGCTTTCCTATTAAAAAACCCAGCTTAAAAATTATCAGGCAGTTTTAATACTCCGACAAGAGCGGGAGAACTGAATATTTGATTAAATGTTTGGGGATTTAAACCAGATGCAACTATGAACATTGATACATAGGTGTATTTTCTTTCTGAACCTGGTTTGTCTGTAACATCGCTGTTGATTACGGTATCCGCAATGTTGTTTTCGTCGGTTAAGTCAGACGCATTTAAAAAATAACGGTTGGCGGGAAGCGGCGTGTTTTCACCGCCTTTGTACCTTAATAAATTATATTTTACTCCGGAGTTTATGGTCATAAACGGAATGGAATCATTTGAGAAATCAATTGCCAATTCTTTGCCGAATGATGAATTGGAAAGGAAATTATCTATATCACGGCTCTCAATGGATAGCATATAATAATTAAGGGATCTGAATAATGATGCAATGTTATTGCTCACCATGCTGTCATTGGCTATATAGGGTTTTACCCTTTGGTAGTCGCTGTTAAGAGAGGAACTGATTCTTGGAAATTCAGTTTCCGAACCGCTTTGGGTATCATAATCACTGATGTAAATCCTGTAAAAAATTATGTAATTGGTAAAATAAGAATTATCGCCGCTGCCGTAATTGGGCAAATTTATGGTTACCCGGCTGGTAAATTCATTGTGTATGTTTCCAACCGGAACCGGAAATATATACGGATAATCTTCTATACCGCATGAAACACCCGTTACAATTAAAAATATTATTAAAAATATTCTGGCGTATTTCAATGTGATTTAGATTCGCACGGATTAAATTCCCATGGTAAGGACAAGTATCCGGTTATGAGCCAAATTTACCCATATCTGATCCTGCGACCCCTGCCCGACCAGAGCCTGGTAAGCGGCAAGCGCGGCATTGGTATTGCCCATTGATTCATAAATCCGGCCTATCGAAAACTGCGCTCTTGGGGCTGCCGGGAACTGTACTCCAAAATCAACGGCTTTGGTATAAAGTTCAATTGCCCTTTCGTTATTCCCCTGCTGTTCGGCGGCTGTTGCCGCGTTAAAATAAGCTACCGGCGCAAAGTAGGTTTTGGGAGCTGCGCTTGCCGCGCTGACCCAGGCGTTTTCTACGGATGCCCAGTCGGCCTGCGCTTCGTAAATCGAAGCGCTGATCGCATAGGCGCGCGCCGCGGCATAACCCGAATTTTTCTTTTCAAACTGGGTAAGCTCATCCATAAGCGCGCCGATTTCCTGGCTGCGGGCGTTTTGCTGATCCTGGGTATCCGCGGTTTCCGCGGTAATGGCCTGGTACCTTCGATCAAATTCATCTATCTTGCTGAATGCTTTTGAAACGACCGAGTCCCTGATTGAAAAATAAGCAATCAGAATTATTACTGCCGCGATTATTCCCATAAGGGTAAAAACAAGAGGTTTCCTGTTTTTTTGTATCAGTTCGTTTACCTTATCGCCGATGCCTGATTTATCTGTTTTTGCCTTCTTAGCCGCTGCCATAATTGCTGCTCTCCTTGGGATTTGTTATATCCAGTTCCTTTATAAGCCTGGATAAATAGGTTCGCTGTATATCCAGTGCTTTTGCTGTTTCTGTCTGATTCCAGTTATTTTCCATCAGGACCTTGCGTATGTAACGGGCCTTAAAGGCGTTAAGAACGCCCTGCATGCTTCTGTCGCCGCTGTCCTGGGTTATTGCCTGCATTCCGTTATCTTTAAGAAGCAAGTCGTCGGAAGTTATTTTTTCGTTCTTTCCTATTACACAGGCGCGTTCTATGCAATTTTCCAGTTCGCGTATATTGCCCGGCCATGAATAAGAAAGGATGGTTTCCATCGCGTCCTCGGTAAAACCATCAAATGATTTTTTTGTTTCCCGCATAAACTTGCGCAGGAAAAAGTCCGTAAGTTCCGGGATATCTTCCGGCCTCTGCCTTAGGGGCGGGATATAAAGCGGCAGTACGTTAAGTCTGTAATAGAGGTCGCTTCTGAATTCCTGTTTCTCGACCTGTTTCTCAATGTCCTTGTTGGTTGCCGCCAGTATCCTGACATCGACCATATGGGTAATGTCTGAGCCCAGTTTTTCAAAGGATTTTTCCTGGATTACGCGCAGGAGTTTTGCCTGTAAGGCCAGTGACAAATCACCAATTTCGTCCAAAAATATTGTACCGCCGTCGGCTTGTTCAAAACGGCCGGCCCTGGTCGCGATAGCGTTTGTAAAGGCGCCCTTGACATGGCCGAACAGTTCGCTTTCCATAAGGCCTTCCGGCAGGGCAGCGCAGTTTACGCGGATAAAAGGCTTGTTCTTTCTGTCGCTGCGGAGGTGGATTTGTTCGGCAAAAAGTTCCTTGCCAACCCCGCTCTCACCCAGGATCAATACCGAAGAATCTGTCCGGGCAACACGGTCAATAATTTCCAGTTTTTCAAGAATTATCGGGCTCTTTGCGATCATGGTATGGTAACCCTGGTCAGCGCCAAGCTGGTCCTGTAAAAGCTGGATTTCTCCCCTGACTCTTTCTATATTGTGCGCGTTGGCAATGGCAAGTCCGGCCTGGTTGGCAAAAATCTCAAGCCATTCCAAATCTTCCTGATCAAAGTTCTTGCCGTTTGTTTTGTTGATTAATTCTATAACGCCAAGGCATTCATCCTTAACCCTCATGGGAACAGCCAGCATTGCTTTGGAAGGGTAATCAACGGATTTGGAAATATTATGGGCATGCCGGTTATCGCTTTCAGCGTCGCTGACCATTATGGTTTTGTTATGCATGGCGACCCAGCCGGCAATACCCTCCCCCATTTTTACTGTAAAGTGTTTTATCTCTGCGCTTTTGCCGCCTATCGCGACCTCAAAATAAAGTTCCTGTTTTTCCTTGTTAACCAGCAGAAGACTGGACGCCGCCGCCCCGCAAAGCCTGGTTGCCGAATCCAGTATCTGGGTCAGCAGCGCGTTTAAGTCTCCAAAATTTGAATTTATCAGCAGATTGATTTCAATGAGGGTGTTAAACTTCTGAACATCAATCTTTGTTAACATTCCGGAAAAACCTTTCCGTCTGGTCTATTCCGGGGTTTCTGCCTTGTCGTCAGACGGCAAAGCAGCCGGAGATTCAGTCTCGTTCTTTTCGGGTCTGGATTTTGTTTTAAGGAAATCACCCAGCGTATAAGATTCGCCTGATTCTTCTCCAGACATATAACGCGAAATTTCTTCCTGCTGAACTTTTTTCTGGTAATCCCTGATCGAGAAAGCTACTTTTTGCTTGTCAGGCTGGATTTCCAGAACAACGGCTTTTATTTTATCGCCCTGGTGATACTTCTTGATTGCGTCATCCGGATTTTCTTCGCGGTTCTCCGGCAGGTTTGATTTGTGGATCAAGCCTTCTATGCCTCCGGGTACCCTGACAAAAATTCCAAAATCTGTTATGGAGGAGACTTCACCTTCTACCAGGCTTCCGGGTCTGTACGCGTTGGCGAAACTCTTCCAGGGATCTTCCGAAAGCTGCTTAACCCCCAGCTTTATATTGTGGTTGGAAGGATCATTGGAAATAACCATTACTTCGATTTCCTGGCCTGTATGCAGTTCGCTGTTGGGATGTTTTATCTTCTTGGTCCAGGAAATATCGTCGCAGTGGAGGAATCCGTCAATGCCTTCTTCCAGGTTGATGAACGCGCCGGCATTGGTAACCTTGACGACATTGCGTACAAGCCTTGTGCCAACCGGGTATTTATCCGAAATATTGTCCCAGGGATTTGCGGTTACCTGCTTGAGGCCCAGAGAAACCCGTCCGGCCTGGAGATCGTATCCCAGGATCATGCATTCAACTTCGTCGCCTATGTGGACCAATTCGTCCGGTTTCTGGATTTTTTTAACCCAGGAAAATTCTGATATGTGGGCCAGGCCTTCGATGCCTTCTTCAAGTTCGATAAATGCGCCAAAGTCTGTGAGTTTGGTAACTCTGCCCTTTACAACATCGTTTACATGGTACTTGCTTTCGAAGTGCACCCAGGGATCATCGGTAAAATGCTTTAGGGAAAGGTTAATTCGTTTTTCCTGCGTATCAATACGGATAACCTTGAGTTTAATTTCCTGCCCTCTCCTGACAAAGTCCTTGGGCCGGGTCACATGGCCCCAGCTCATATCGTTAATATGCAGAAGACCGTCAAACCCGCCCAAATCGACAAAGGCTCCAAACGATGTAAAACTCTTGACGATTCCGTTTACATCCGCGCCGATCTGTGTATTGGCAAAGAAATCATTGCGTTTTTGTTCGATTTCTTCTTCCAGGTATTTGCGGCGGTTAACAACTATATTTACCTTGCCGTCCGAATATATCCGCTCAATGTAAAATTTGGTTTTAAGTTCAAGCAGTTTCTCCGGCTTTTCGATTTTTTGCGCGTCAGACTGGCTGATGGGTAAAAAAGCGTGGGTATCGCTGCCAAGATTAACGTCATACCCGCCCTTAACCAATTTTTCAATTGTTCCTTCGACAGGAGCGTGATCCTGGAAAGCCTGGCGCAGATTTTTCCAAAAAACCTTGACATCCGCTTTTTGTTTGGAAACGACAACTTCACCGTATTTATTCTCTTTCTTTTCGAGAATTACCTGTACTGTGTCGCCTTCCTTTGGTATCTGCGTAAACTCTTCAATGGGTATTTTGCCTTCGGATTTATAGCCGATATTGATAAAAACCTGATCCGATGTAACCTGGATCACGGTCCCGTCAATCATCTGCCCTTCCTCGAGCTGTTCCAGATTTTTTAAATATTCTTCCTGTAATTGTACTTGGATGTTTTCTCCTGTAGATGGTTTTGTTCCCTCAGGTTCACCCTTCGGAATCGTGTCCGATTCCACTTCCCTATTTGCCATAATATTTCCTTCTAACTGTAGTTTCTCTATCAATTTGTCATAAACTTGCTCAACAGTCAAGTCCGAAGAATCGAGATATTCAACATTCTTGCCTATTTTTAAGCTTCCTTCGGTTTTGTTTTTGTCAATTTCGTCGCGTTTAAGGATCGCTTCCCGAATCTCCGCCAGGCTTAGGTTTGAAACACCCTGTTCAAATCTTCGTTTGGCCCTGGAATCCGCACCTGCGTCCAGGTAGAAACGGTTTTTCGCGTCCGGAAACACCACAGTCGTCATATCTCTGCCCTCGGCTACTGCATTGCAGCCGCCGGCGATTTTGCGGATAAGGTCATTGACAATATGCCTTACAGGGACTATTGCCGAGAGCGGAGAACAAAAATTATCGATTTGATCTGTATGAAGCAGTCCGGTTACATTTTCGCCATCCAGAATAACTCCGGCCGGACTGTATCCGATATTCGCATTTCTTGCGTATTCCAAAATTGCGTTTGTATCTTCCAGCGGAATTGAATTTCTGAGGCAGCCCAGGCTTATGGCCCTGTACAGGCTGCCGGAATTAATGTAGATAAAACCGCGGCCATCGCCTGTTTTTAACCTCTGCGCCAAAAGCTCTGCTATCGTACTTTTACCCGAGCCGGCCGGGCCGTCAATGGCTATCACCATGTTTTGGCTCCCGACAATTCCTTTATTTCGCGTCCGGTCAGCGGCCGTGATTTTCCTTCTTCCAGGCTGCCAATTTTAACAGGTCCTATGCGTACACGCTGAAGTTTTTCGGCATGAAGATGGAAATACGAAAAAACCCGGCGAATCTCCCTGTTCTTACCCTCTATCATTACAACACGGAGAATCCTGGTTCCAAGCCTTTCTGCGAGGGCTGCCTTGTATAAAACACCCTCAACAAGAACACCCCCGGTAAAATCAGAAGCGACCGAATCAGAAATGGGCACAGATGATGTAACAATATATTCTTTTTCAATCTGGGAGCCGGGATGGCTTACTTTGGCGCTGAAGTCCCCGTCATTGGTAAAAAGGACCAGACCGCAGGATCGGTAATCAAGCCTGCCTACATTGTAAAGGCGTTCATTAACAGACGGCAAAAGATCCAGCGCAAGGGGCCGGTCATGGGTGTCTGCGGAAGCGCAGATATAACCTTCGGGCTTGTTCAAAACCAGATAATGAAACCGGGTCTCCGGTTTTACAGGTTTACCGTCCAGCAGCACAATGTCTGACGGCAAAACCTTCGCTCCCATTTCCGTAATTTTTACACCGTTAACAGTAACGCGTCCATCGGCGATTATTTTTTCGGCGGCCCGCCTTGAAGCCGCGCCCGCATGGGCAAGAAACACCTGCAGTCTAATACTTGTATCACTGGATTTCATTTTCGAGCTCAAAACGGTCCGCCTCTTTTTCGGTTAATTTGGGAAGATCCTCAATGCTGCCAAGGCGGAAAACTTTTAGGAATTCCCTTGTTGTTCCGTATTGCAGCGGTTTGCCCGGAACATCTTTTTTACCCATTTCACGGATCAGGTTTTTTTCCATAAGGAAACGGATCATGTTATCCGGCTCCACTCCCCTGATGCTTTTTATTTCTGCCCTGGTAATAGGCTGCGAATATGCAATTATCGATAAAGTTTCCATTGCAGCTCTGGAAAGCCTGCCCTCGTTCTTTTTACCGTAATGTTCCTTTAAAATATCCCAATATTCTTTTTTGGGCGAAAGCATAACTCCGCCGCCGATATGAATCAGTTCCATGCCGCATCCTGCTTCTCCCAGGCGGCTGCCAAGATCCGCCAGAGCCTGGGTTATTTCTTCGTTAGTCAGGCCGGAAATGCGGCCGAGGGCGGCATCGTCAATAGGATCCGATTCGAGGTACAAAATTGTTTCTATAAGCGCGGTTTTATCCATTAATTCTCCGTTAAAGTTTTATCTAATGTTCCGCTGTCCGTAAAATTTGCCGAAGGCCGGATTAAAATATCGCCAAACAGTCTGTTCTGGAAAACTACAATCATACGTTCCTTTACCGCTTCCAGAAGCGCCAAAAAAGCGCAGATAATATCAAGTACGGAACCGTGCCTTATCACCAAATCCGTAAACCTGCACTCTCCCCTGGTTTCAAGTATTTCCAGCATAAGCGTTGTTTTTTCGTTAATCGTAATTTCTTCGTAAAGATTTACAATGCTTTCCATCCCGTCCGAAAACCCGGAAACCAAATCCGAAAATGTCTGTAAAAGGGCCCAAACATCGGCCTTTACCCACATTTCATCATCATTAAACGGAAGCGTCCTCTCCAGGCGTTTACGCTCAATGGCCCATTCGGCTTCCATTTCCTTAACTTCCATAAGCTCTGACAGTTTCTTGAATTTTTGATATTCAATCAGTTTTTCGACCAGTTCCTGTCTGGGATCATCATCTTCGTCATCTTCTTTTAATTCTGCGGGAAGCAGCATACGTGATTTTATTAGAAGCAGGGTTGCAGCCATCGCATGGAATTCCGATACCTCTTCCAAATCCATAGCTTCCGCCGCAGCCAGATAAACCAGATATTGTTCCGTTATCTGGGCAATCGGAATATCGTAAATATTTATTTCGTTTTTCTTAATAAGGAAAAGCAGCAGATCCAAAGGGCCTTCGAACTGGTTTATCCTGAAGCTGCGGCCAAGGCCGGTTTGAGTATCCATGTTTTTTAATTATAGTTTTTTAGCCGGGTTAGGTAAAGACGGCGTCTATGCGGTTGTCGGCGTCTATACTGCGTTCGCGGACCACAAATCCCGGAGAGCTATTTCCAGTCCCGGCAGTATTGTTACGGGAATACTATCATTATCCTTGTAAAGAGTACTTAAATAGCGTCTGTTCTCGTATAAATTAACCTGAACCGCTTTTTGCTCCGGATCAATAACCCAGTATTCCCTTACCCCGGCTTCCAGATAATACTGAAATTTTAAATAAAGTTCTTTATGTGAATTCGAAGGCGAAACGACCTCAATTACCAAATCCGGCGGTCCGTCAACAGCTCTCCCCAAAAGTTTTTTATTATCGCAGACCACGACCAAATCCGGCTGTACGACTGTGTTGTCTGAATTATCTTCCTCCGGAAACAAGCGGACATCAAGCGGAGAAGCAAATACCTGGCATGTCTTACCTTTGAGCCATGATCCGAATTCTATAGACAAAGTCATTAATATACCCTGATGCGTTATTGAAGGGGACGCCATCAGGAATACTTCGCCGTTGATTAGCTGGTACCTTTCCTTGGTATCCCAGCTTAAATAATCCGCGTAGGTATAACGCCCATTCTCATTCATATCATCATATTGTAACGCATCTGCCATAAAAATTCTCCTGTATTAAAAAATTCAGCAGGTTAACAAACAAACTCCCTGTTCCGGGAGCGCATCGCATATCTCCCGGTATAATTTACCAGTAACCGGTGAACATGCAGACGGCCATAGTTCCAGTAATGGCTCCAGGGCAAAGCGGCGTTCTTCAAGCCTGGGATGCGGTATTACAAGATCCGGCGCTGTCAGCGCCAGATCCCCGAACAATAAAATATCTATATCCAGGCTGCGTTCTCCCCAGCGAATTTCTTTTGAACGGTCGCGGCCAAACTGTGCTTCGATATTGTTAACAAGGTTAAGCAGTTTACCAGGACTGCCGTTAAAAAGGCCGGCAGCCGCAGTATTAATAAAGTTGTTCTGGCTGCTTTTGGGAATTGGTTCGGTTTCGTAAAAAGAGGCGCGCTTTATATTAACAAGGTTTTTTGAGAGTTCGGAGATCGCACCGGCCAGAATTGAAAAACTGTCAAGACCATTCCAGGGCCGGTTTGATCCCAGCCCCAGAATTACCTGAGTATTGTCAAAACAGTCCTTCGTCATCGGCTTTTACATTTACAGCAGCCGCATTGCCCAAATCTTTGCGCGGGCGTCCGGGCCTGGGTTTTTCCGCAGCGTCATACGCCGGGGTGGGTGAACTGACAGAAGCGGCGGCGGCATACAAACCGGATCTGGCTGCAGGTTCCGCAGGTAATTTAGGTTCGGCAAGTTTTGGCTCTGCTGGTTTAAATTCTGCGGATTTGGGTTCAGCGGGTTTAGATTCAGCAGGTTTTTCAGCAGTCTGCTGCTGTGCCTCGGATTTTGCCTGGGTTTTTTTGCCTGCTGCCTCCGGAAATTCCCTGCCCGGGAACATTTTAGTCCTGACCTTTTTTTCGATCTCCGCGGCAAAATCAAGATGCTGTTCCAGGAAGTCCCTTGCACTGTCCCTGCCCTGTCCGATTTTCTCTTCGCCGTAAGAATACCATGCGCCTTTCTTGTCGATTATTTCGTACTTGACCGCCGCGTCCAAAAGACTGGAAGCCGCGGAGATACCTTTGCCGAACATGATTTCCATTTCCGCGCGCCTGAAAGGCGGAGCGACTTTATTCTTTACGACTTTTACTTTGATCCGGTTGCCGATGGCGTCTGTGTCTTTTCCCATGTCAATGGTATCGGTCTTGCGGACATCCAGGCGGACAGACGAATAAAATTTTAACGCGTTGCCGCCTGTGGTTGTCTCCGGATTTCCAAAGACAAGCCCAATCTTCATCCTTATCTGATTGATAAAAATCAGCAGGGTTCTGGATTTCCCGATTATAGCCGTGAGTTTGCGCATGGCCTGGCTCATAAGCCTTGCCTGCAGCCCCATTTGGGCGTCTCCCATTTCACCGTCGATTTCTGCCTGCGGGGTCAGAGCCGCCACAGAATCCACGACAATTACATCCACTGCGCCCGAACGGACCAGGCTGTCGGTTATTTCCAACGCCTGCTCGCCGGAATCCGGCTGGGAAACCCACAGCGCGTCAATGTCAACGCCAAGATTTTTTGCGTAGATTGGATCAAGAGCGTGCTCGGCGTCAACAAAGGCGGCTATACCGCCCATCTTTTGAGCCTCCGCTATCGCGTGCAGCGCCAGGGTAGTTTTGCCGGAAGATTCCGGACCAAAAATTTCAATAATCCTGCCCCTTGGATACCCGCCGATTCCAAGAGCTTCATCCAGAAGTATGGAGCCGGAAGGTATAACCTCGATTCCAATAGCGGTTCCCGTATTGCCCATCTGAATCAGGGTGCCTGAACCGTATTGTTTTTCTATCTGAAGCCTTGCGGCTTCCAGAGCCTTTTGTTTTTCTTCCAATGTAGCGGGACTGTTTCTGACCTTGTCGGATTCATTTGTCTTTGCCATAATTACCCTCCCCCCTTATACGGCATCAATGTTCATTTTGCTTTGATTTTTACCAAAAATACTACCAAATATTAGCATAATTATTTTATTTATGATACTGCCTATACTAATGTCTAGTAGTTTTTAGATCAACTCAATCCCCAGTTCAATTTCGCGGTTCCACATTTCTTCAAAAAGCTGCCTGGCGGTCTGTAAGGTCAGTTTTGTTGAAGCCATGGGATCCATTAATAACGCCTGGAAGGCCTTTTCGCGGTTTTTTTCGGTAATAGCCTCTGCCATAAGGGTATGTTCGTTTATGTTTGTCTGGCATAGAGCTGCGCACATTGTCGGCAAAGCGCCGACAGTATGGGGATGGACGCCGTTCGCGTCGGCCGTGCAGGGAACTTCAACACAGCAGCCAAATGGGAGGTTTTCTATGTAACCCCTGTTTAATACATTCCCGCTGAATTCAAAACTGCCGCTAAAGGAAACAGCTTCGATTATACCGGAAGCCGATTCGTGGGAGAGACCCAGTTCCACGGTATTCCGGCTCTCGATGGTAACGCCCATGTCCTCATACCAGGCATGCCTTCTGTCCTTTATGCCCCGAGTTATTTTCGCATATTCTTTTAAACTGCTGTTGTCTCCGGTCTGGAACCAGGTTAGGTACTCCGGAATATGCCTGTCGCTTTCCGTTGTAAAATAACCGGTTATGTCCATTACCTGGGTCCTGTAAAAATAGTTCTGGCCGGTTGCTTTTTCGCTTGTGTTTTGACGGACAGCTTTTCTGAGTTCTTCCATTACCGAAACTCCGTTGTGTCTAAAGTCAATAAACCATGTCATGTGGTTTATGCCTGCGCAGATAAAGCTTACTTCATCCTGGGGAATTTTAAGGATATCGGCCAGCCGTTTAAAATTACCGGTAACCCCATGGCAAAGTCCGACTATGGGAACTTTGGTATATTTTGAAAGTGTCCAGGTAAGCACAGACATGGGATTTGTAAGATTGAGGATCATTGATTTGGGCGCTAACCGGTTTATGTCATTGACCATGCGGATCATCTCCGGCGCGGTTCTTAGGGCGCGGAAAATGGCACCCGGCACCGCAGTGTCCGCCACAGTTTGGATAATCCCGTATTTTAAAGGTATGGTAAATTCTGAATCAAAAGGTTCGCCGTAGTATGCGGGACCGCCAATTGCTACGCTGATCATTACAAAATCCGCGTTTGGCAGTGCTTGTTCGCGGTTTACAGTTGACCAGACTTTTGCTGTTTTATTCATCTGATGGGTATCTATTATGGTCTGTACATATTTGTGTACAGTCTCAACCTTTTTCTCATCTATGTCACAAAGAACTATTTCAACGCCTTTTAACCCCATGCGTGTTAAAATATCAAGTGAAATCCGGCCTCCAAAGCCGCTGCCCGCGCCAATAATAACTACTTTTGTCATTTTAACTTCTCCTGCTGCGCTATATTTTAAATAATATTATAATCTGATATAATATCAAAAGATATACTGAATATTTTTGTATCTGACTGCATAAGCAGTATTAAATGCATAAGTTATAAAAAAACGGAGGGTATGATTATGGAATTCAACGAAGTATTAAATAATCTGCATACGACACACGGAAATTTTACGGATAAACCAATATCCGAGGCCGATCTTCAGTTTATACTTAAATCAAGTGTCAAGGGCGCAAACGCGTCAAACCGTCAGAGTTATTCGATAATTATAATCCGCGGAGCCGAAAATGTAAAAAATATCACGGGCTGCGGCTATGGCTCTCCCCTGGCCCTAGTATTCTGCGCGGATTACAACCGGATTTATAAAGTAGGCGAACGCCTGGGATACCCCGCATCTGATTACGATAATATTTTTAATTATCTGACAGGTCATACCGACGCAGTTATTGCGGCCCAGACAGCGGTAATGACCGCGATATCGCTGGGTATAGGCAACATGTATACAAACAGTATTCATAATTTACCGCGAAAAGACGTCCGCGAGTTATGCAAACAGCTGGAAATCCCGGAAGAACATTGCTTCCCGGTCATTGCCGTATTGCTGGGCTACGAAGACGGCAGCCACCCCAAAGCCGGAAAGCTTACGGACAAGGGAATCGTGCACGACGGAAAATACAAACCGTTAACAACCGCCGATACCGACGAAATTATTGCCAAAGTTAATAACCCGGCCAATCATTTTGGCGACACAAACGGCTGCAAAGACTACCTGGAATATTACTACACCAAATGGCAGGCGCCCAAACCCCGCGAGATGACCGAAAAAATCGACAACGCCCTGCTGGCCAGGTTAAAAATGTTCCTAAAGAAGGCCTGAGCCGACAGGGGTATCGGAAGTTCTTTATTTATTGACAAAATTAACAGTCCAGCTGCCCTGTACATAAGGTGCGATTTTAACAGTATCTGGACCATAATGTATGTTTAATAAACTTCTTTGTTCTTTATTTTTTACTTGAGTTTTTCCGCCCGGCGATATATTAAAATATGATGGCGTCCAGGTTGTGTCTTCAGTGTAAGTATCGAGAGTATCATTATCATGAACCACTAATACTGTGACTGTGTAATCAGAATCATTCTTAATAGTCCACTCAGTCAAATAAACGGTATTGTTCCCGTTATCGCAGCCGGTTAAGGCAAATCCTAAAACAAACAGCGCCGCCAATCCGATAAAAATCAGCTTCTTCATAAAAACTCCTTAGGATAATCTTATTCTGTTACACCAAATATACAGCGAAAATAAAAAAAAGAAAGAATTTTTATGATTATTTTTAATTTTTTTTTCCGTGAAACCCCGTGATCTTTGCGGGCTCCGTGAGAGATCTTCATTAGATATGACATTCGCGAGTGTTCGTGAAGTTTGTTTGTGAACGTACCAAAGGTACGATTCGTGGTAAAATTCTTGTAATAAAATTCCTAAGAATTCAATTCAAACAAAACCTTGCTCTCCGCATGATTCACAAAACCAAGGTCCAGACCAAGGCCAATGCCGTCCGGAATACGGATACTGCCGTTTTTGACAGTCAGGCCGCCTTCGCAATGATCCTGGGCGCCCTTGAAATTTTTGTATTCGTGGTAATGGCCGGGATTGTCGATTACTGCGCAGAACAGCAGCATATTGTACGCTGCGTATCCGCCGGATACGTGGGGAGTTACAACCATGTTTGCGGCGGCTGCCATCCTGGCGGCTTTTATGCACTGGATAAAACCGCCGGTATATTGCAGATCCGGCTGCAGGACAGCGGCAGCGCTGTTTTCAATGATCCAGGCAAAACGGCGCAGGCTGGTTTCCTGTTCGCCAAAGGCCAGGGGAACTTCCAGCGCATCGGCTGTTTTTTTTAGGTCCCAGAGATCGTCAAAGGGACAAGGTTCCTCGTAAAAATAACCGTTAATGTCTTCGATGATTTTGCCCATTTCGATCGCTTTTTGAGTGTCATAAGAACCGTTGCCGTCAGCGTGTATAATCATTTGATTGCCAAAATGTTTCCTGGCCAGATGCAGGAGCCCTTCGCTGCGGCCGTTTATGGAATCGGCGTTATTGCTCATCCGGCCGCCTATTTTAAATTTTATCGCGGTTACGCCCAGTTCATTAACCCTTTGCTGCAGTATTTCCACTTCTTCCTGCGGAGTAGTCTGGCGGTTGCCGCTGGCCACATAAAGTTCAATAAAGTCTCTTTTTCTGCCGCCAAGCAAATCAGTAACCGGAACATTGGCTGTGCGCGCAAGCATGTCCAGAACAGCGGATTCCGCCCACGAAACGCAGCACCACCAGCAAAGGCCCTGGATTTTGTAATTTAGGTCGGAGACAAAAGCCAGGTGTAAAATTTTTTCCAGATCCCTGGCGTCTTTTCCGACCAGGTAAGGCAATACTTTTTTTTGCAGAACCGGATAAAAAAGGGCCGCGTTTGACGAACAGGGCGCGATTCCTTCTTCTCCTTTTTCTCCCCTTACGCGGAGAAAATATTCTTCTCCGCAAACCAAAAGAGCCGCGGATTTTATAATTACAGGCTCGCGGATAAGGGTTGTGTCAATTATTTTTTGATTCATTATTTTTACTAATTCCGCCGCGGTTACAGGCTTGTGCGGCTTAAAGTCTTTGTGGATTTTATACATGGTAACTTCTGTATAGCATAAAAAAATGTTACCGCATAGAATATGTCTATGAGCAGCATTAATAATAAAATTGATCATATTGATCATATTAAACATAAAGACCAAAAATGGGTTTTTTACAAAGATATCGAAGGCGTTGCCGCGTCCGAGGGCGTTGTGCGCAGGGTGCTTGCCTACTGCGATTCAATGATGTGCGTGGAGAATTGTTTTGAAACCGGCGCTGTCGGACCGGTTCACAGCCATCCCCATACCCAGATTACATATGTAGCGCAGGGACGGTTCAGATTTACCATTGGAGACGAAGTCCGCGAAGTCGGCAAAGGCGATACGCTTTGCAAGCAGGACGGCATCCGGCACGGCTGCGTATGTCTGGAAAAAGGGATCCTGGTGGATTTCTTTACGCCAATGAGGGAAGATTTTATATAATAACCGTCTCCTGTTTTTCGTAATCAAAATAACTGGCTTCAAACATATTTCCCAATGTATTGGCAATTGTAAGTTTTACGGCGTTGGGGCCGTTCTTTAACAGACTCGCCTGTCCCTGCCAAACATAGGGTGAAAAAGCCCTTACCCCAAGATCACGGCCGTTTACTGCAATTTGTACACATTCGTAAATCTGGTACTTCTGCGGAAGTTCAATCGTAAAACTTTCATAATTACCGGGATTTACCGCGTTTATTCTTGTTTCAAAGAAAAATTTACCGCTGTAAAACGAGAATCCGTCAGCGGCCTTTGCGCTCACCTTTGTTTTAACCGGCACCGCGGCGATAACAAATCCATCTTTTCGTTTTAACACGCCAAAATTTCCAATAAGGTACATTGGATCGGAGACGCCGTGCCAGTCCTGCGACGCGGTTAATTTGATGCACAGGTTATTGACGCCGGGTTTTAAATAATTAGCTATGTCGGCTGCAATATTGTTTTGATCATAAAGACGATACGGCTTCCACGCGTTTTGATTTATTTGTTTATTATTGAGGAACATTTTAAATTTACCCATAATCCCCATACGATCGCGCAATAACTTAATTTTTGGCTGAACACCGGACGGGAACAACTCGCTGTCAATATTAAATTTAAAATGATACTTAATATCTATGGGGTAATTTACAGAAATGTTCTGCGGAATTCCAAAGCTGTCGCTGAACTTAACTGTGTCTTCATTAAAAAATCCAGATTCTTTAAAATGCTCAATAAATGTATTGGGAATTGTTAAAAAATATTCCCTATCCATTAATTTGACTTCCATTTCCTCAAGTCTGTAAACATTGCCGCCGCTAATTGCCACGGGTAATTTTTTATCCAGATCTAATTTTAACCGTAAAGTATTTGCCGCGGGTCTGGTAAAAATATTTACCGTGCCCGGTATTGAAGAAGTCCCCTCACCCGGTCCGGCCATCGCAAAAATTCTTGCGCTCCAGGGACTTAGGGCCGCGTCTATCAAATAACCATTTTTTTGATTTAAGGCTTCTGCCGGGTGTACGGAACCATTTTCCAAATCAAGTTCATAAAAAGAAGTTCCTGCCGGACAATTTTTAAACAACACCCGGACATCCGCATTTTTACCGTCCGGACTGGCCAGCAAAATAAAACGGTTCCCGTCTTTTTGGCGGCGGCTGGTTATTACGCTGGTTTTATCCGGACCGGAAGTATTAACGATTGCCGATTCCGGCGATTGATTTTCCGGTGCTTGCTCTTCTAGAACTTCTATTTGATCCGGAACAAATTCTTTTATCAGATTGGCCAGAATTTCTCCGGCATCCGAGGTTTCAAGTCCGCCCGGAGCGGAGAGCAAGACAGCGTTGTCAGCTTTGATTATTGCTGCTTTGCCTTTTTTACAAAAATAATTATCACCGGGGAGATTGCCAAAACCAGCTGATTCAAAAGCCTGCGCGGGATCAAAACCGCTGTCGATCATTTCAAAAGGAGTAAGACCTGTAAAAAGCACCTTTCCGCCGGACTTAATAAATTTAACTATTAAATCAAAACAATATTTTTCAATGCAGGTAATTGGAGGTACAACCAATGTTGTGTACTTTGCCTTACCGGTAAAAATTGTTCCGGACTCAATGCGGCCGCCTGCCATTACTTCAGGGTCAAGATCTTCATATTCAATGTGATATTTGAACATTGTCTTGCATATATATTTGTAATCGTTTATTAACTGCTGCCCCTGTTGTTCTTCGGTCTTGTCATTGCCCACATAGGCCCAGCGGTGGAAAGGCTGGCGCAGTTCGGTACACCACATAATCGCAGGGTGCAGAATCGCTACAGAAATCGAAGCGTCGGTTTCGGTAATAAAGCGGCTGGATCTTGCGCAGTAATCGGCAAAAGTTTTGTAGTATTCCCAGTACGGGTTCTGCAGAAACTGGGAAGGCGGCGCGTCATGTTTTGTGATCCCGTTGACCGTATAATAATACGCGTGGAAATTATGCAGGGAAATGCCGCACACAGTCAGCCGATCTATCTGCCACTTCATGTCCTGCAGGGTAGCAGTCCAGCCCATTGAATGAAACGCTTCAACTACTGAATCCCTGCGGTTAAACTGGCGGGCCATGGCGCTGATTGCTTTTGGATTCTGCCTTAGAAAATGGAAATCCCTGTCGATAACGGAATTGAACGGGAAGCCGAGTTTGTCATGGCAGGGATCCCCGCCCGGCACCTGGCTGTACATCTGGTTGGACATTCTTATTGAATGGATTTCTGTAACGTAATTAATATTGTTTTTTTCGCACCATTGTGAAATCGGCTTGTGGTAATGATCCCGCAGCAGTTCATGAACACACTGGAAATAATTGTAACGTATGCGTTTCGCGTCCGGATAGTTTTTATCGGTAAAAGCGCCCAGGTTTTTTACCAGCGAATAATTATATTTATTCCGGAAATATTCCGGCAGCGCAGGCGACCACGGCCAGCGTCCCAGGAAGCCTGTCTCGTCGGCGAACATTCCCTTTACTGTTTTGCCCAAATCATCCTTAAATAATTTTTTATAAGGCTCGTAAGTGGTCCCGATAAAACATTTAACCGCTTCTTCGTTTGCGGGATCCATGTAGGTTCCGTAATATTTAAAGTCATCGATTTCTTTGGCAAACGCGGTTATTACTTTCCAGTTGTTTTCCGAACCGGCGTTCCAGCGCAGTTCCTTGGATGGGCCGTAGGTAAAATAACGTTTATAATTATGCTGGTAGGAAGGGCCTCTCCCGCTTTGCTGGTAAATTTCCTGATTCTGTAATATGCCGCAATATTCGCTTATGTCCAGAGGTTTTTCCCACAGGACTTTTCCGTCATCCGCCGGGTAGGCTATGGCAGAGACCAGAATCCCCTCCCCCAGGCTAAGGTTCAGTTTTTCTCCCATCTTAAGATCTGTTGTTTTTATATCCAGAATTTTTTGTCTTGCCTGCGGATGCTGTATGGTAACTTCGCCTCCGGCCATTCCCGACGGGTAAGGGTACTCATCGTAGAGCCAGACTTCAAGACCGTTTTCCTTTGCAACATCCGCGCAGTATTTGCAAAGATCAAACCATTCCTTTGACAGATACGGAATGCGCAGCCCCTGCCTGGCGCAGAGAAAGAACCCGCCCAGGCCCTTGTCCTTCATTTCTGTTATCTGATGCCGGATTTCGTCCCGGTCCATATCGCCGTTAAAAAACCAAAAAGGCCTTGGCCTGTTCTGTACAGGAGGATTCTCAAAACCGTTAATAAGCATGGTTTAAGTCTATACGCAAAAATCAAAATACGCTAGACTTTTGAGGGAGTATTAAAATGAACCCATTTGCGGTTACTGCCACCCGTTCCATGCGGAAATATGCCGCCCGTGTTATTGAGCATCTTGTAAAATTTCCCAGTTTTGCCAACCTTTCAGAAACCATTAACGGAATGGATATGCTGCAGACCGACAGTTTTGCCGACGGTGAAATCGAAGTCGCCGTAAAAAGGTCCGTCCGCGGCATGGATGTGATTCTTTTTTCCAGTTCCGCAAGGAACGAAGCAGACCTTACCGTTGAAGAAGCCAAGATTGAGCTGTACCACGCAATTGACGCGCTCAAGCGATCCCAGGCCCGCAACATAATTATTTTTGAGCCGTTTATCTCGAGTTCGCGTTCCGATCGCACAACGCGCCGCAATTCCGTAGGTTTGTGGATTCACTTTAAAACGCTGGCAAGCCTGGGCGCAAGACACATACTGACATACCAGTTACATTCCAAAATTTCCCAGTCAATGCTCGATCCTTCGGTGTGTACCCTGGACGACATCCACGCCCAGACATTGCTTGAGAAATATCTGTGCGATCATTATATCCGCGATCTCGATTATCTAATAAACACGGTCCGTTCCAACTGGGCGTTCTGTTCGGTTGACGCGGGAGGCGAACACCAGATCCGCGACTTTGCCGACGCCTTTGGATCGTCCCTGGTTGTCGCGCACAAGCAGCGGGATTATTCCAGGGTCAACACAATCAAGTCTGTAAACATCCTTTCCGCAGAACCGCTTGAAGGCAAGACTCTCTGGATCTACGACGATTTGGTTGATACAGCCTCTTCTGTGGAAACCTTGATCCGGGCCCTGGCTCCGCTAAAACCCGCTGAGGTAAATATTATCGCGGTTCATGCGGTCTTTTCCCCGCCGGCAGCCAGGCGTTTAAACCAGCTCCAGTCGGAAGGTCTGCTCAAACGCGTAATCGTTACCGACTCGGTTTGGCCTTCCGCAGATAGAATAAATTCACTGGAAGTAGTTTCTTCTACGGAACTGTCGGCCCAGCTTATTCATACTTTTATAACCAATCAGTCCATGAGTAAAATTATGGAAGTTTTTAACGCTGAAGAATATTTAAAAACATCCAGTTTATTTTCGTAAAAAGCTCCGGTGTATTAAAAATGAAGGCAGTAGTTCAAAGGGTAAAAAACGCCAGGGTAACTGTTGACGGCAGCGCTGCAGGAAAAATTGAAAGAGGCCTTTTGGTTTATGTCGGCGTTGCCGTAAACGACAGCGAAAAAGATGCTTCCAGACTCGCGGAAAAAATCGCCAATCTGCGTATCTTCCCGGATGCCTGCGATAAAATGAATTTATCGATCCTGGATGTTAACGCCGCGGATATCAACGCTGACGAAAAAACAGCGGGTGTAAACACGGATAAAACCGGCGCAGGAATTCTGGCTGTTTCGCAGTTCACTCTGTTGGGTGATTGTGTTAAGGGACGCAGGCCCTATTACGGGAACGCGGCGGAGCCGCAAACCGCAAAATATCTTTATGAATTATTTATGGATAAAATCCGCGAACAGGGTATTGTCTGTGAGGCCGGGGTTTTTCAGACTCATATGTCAGTTGAATCTATAAATGACGGGCCGGTTACGATATTGCTGGACACGGAATTGTTTGGGTAAAAAATAACCGGTTTTCTATTAATTAATTATGCCCGCCTGGTTTAACGCGATTCCCTGAACGCGTATTGATAAACCTTTATCTGTATTGATTGGAATTATACTGCCAAGGACTTCAACGTTTTTTTCCGGATTGACGGCAACCGCAAAATCAAAATCAACCCTTACGGTGCCTTCCAGTATGGTGCGGGTATCGTAACCAACCAGCAAGTCAAAGGATGTATGGTTTTGCGCGGTTTCCAGGTTTGCTACCCTTCCCCGCCATATAATGTGGCAGTCGCGGTAGAGGATAATATCATCGGTAACCCCGGTAACCTGTGCATAAGTAAACCTGTCCCTTAACGTGTCAAAGCCCGGTACTTCCAGATAAGACAGCAGAAGCCTGGCCTTGTTTTTTACCGGGTCCGGCCCGTTGGATTCCAGAATTTTGTTAAGGTTTACCCTGGCTGTCTCATCGTGGAAAGAAGCGAAAAGCCGGCGGGCTTCATTATATAAATTATTAATCTGGTCTCTGGTCAGAACATAACGGAAACTGCCTTCAAGCTGCATTGGGGCGTTCAATTCGTCCTTTAACAGTTCAAGGCTTACCGGAGTCTGGCGGGTATTTTTTTGTAAAAAGCCGATGTTTCCGGTTGCGGCCAGTATGCCGAATGCAATAACCAATACAGCAGCGGCCGCGGCAATAATTTTAAGCGGCCTGCCTTTGGCTGTTGGTATTTTTGGAAACGGCGGGAAGATTGTATGCAGGCGGTTGGAATCAAGCCAGTTTGAAATGTTTTCCGGGCCGGGAAATTTGCGGATTATCTTTAACGCCTTTGCGGCAATCCTGTTGTTCTCGTCAAGTTCCAGAACTTCCAGGTAAGTATCAACGGCCCTGTCCGTGTTTCCCTTGTTTAAATACAGTGCGGCCAGACCCAGCAGGGCCAGCGGTTCGCGCATCTTAATGTCACGGGCCTTCCTGAAGTTTGTAAGGGCTTTGCCGTAAACCCTGGTGCGCAGATAACAAATTCCAAGCAGATAATAATATGTAAATGATGAATAATACCTGTCTTCTTCGGCTTCCAGTATCCTGATAGCCTCTTCGTACCTGAGCCGGCGCGCAAGAATGTTGGCTCTGATTAAAGGATCAGGCTTCATATAATATTATTATCCTACTGGCCGGCGGCCGGATCCATGCTGTATTTGAGCTTTAGCCGTTCCAGAGTCTGCTCCATGGCCGCCAGTTCTTCTTCTGTAATATTGCCGGAGTCTATGTAATTATCTATGCGGCCGATCATGTCACCTATCATTGATATATCTTTTTCCTGCTGAGCAGCGGCTGCCGGCTCCGCAGGTATTGCCGCAGCCGGCGGTATTATTGGCGCAGCTGCTGCCGGTGACGATGTTGCCGGCGCTGCTATCGCGGCTGCCGGCGTACTCTGAATACCAAAACCTTTGCTGTCTTCCAGCGCCAGATATACCGATGCGGAAAAACTTTGATCTGCAGGGAGCAAACGCGGTTCAAAGTAATAGCATACAGCAGAATCGTTTATTGAGTACGGAAGTACACTGAAATTCCTGTCGTTAATATTTTCCAGTTTCCATGACGCGTTGTTAAGCCTCTGCCAGTTGGCAAATTGTACGCTGTCCGGACCGGAGTTTCCCGGAACCGTAATGCTGCCCATAAGGGATAAACTTTTGTTTTTGGAAATCCACAAAGAGGCGTTCTCCGGCCTGCCGGATAATGTTTCTGTATTTACCGAACGTCCGTCAATAAAAAAATGCGCTGATGATCCCTTCTCGCCCAAAATGGTGTCAAGGACATAACGCAGTCCCGTATTTAGTTCGTTTGCGGATTTATTAAACACGGTAATATTTATTTTTACTCCGTTTACAGAATCGGCTTCCGGTGTTTTTATGAACGAAAATTCCTGGGTCACTATAAGCTGTGATGATTCAAATATAAACGCGGGGCGATCCGGATTGGCGTCTGTTTTTATTTTAAAGGCAAGGCTGTCGCCCAGTTTAAATGCCCTGTTGTTAATCAATACAGATAAAAAAGAAGTTTTGGGATCTTTATCGTAAAGCAGTGTCTGGAACCCGGAATTTTCATTATTTTCATCTATATAGTAAAGGGAGAACCGCCCGGTTTTTTCCCATAACACCAGACGTATATTCCCTTCGCTGTATTCGGCAGCGAAAAGCGTACAGGGTATAACTGCAAGCAGGACAATTATTACAGCCAAAAAACGTTTCATTTCCCTGCTCCTGCTGCGGTATCAAGGCCTTTTTCCAGTTCGTCGCGGATCTGCATCGCCGACGATCGCAGGACCTGCAATCTGTCTTCCGGGTCAGCGGCTGTCCGCTGGCTGGGGCTTAGTCCGGCTGTTTCGCTTAGTTTGGCTTCCAGGCTGTGTATTCTGTCTTCTGCCGCGGCAAGCTGTTCCTGGTACCTGGCATTATCCGCTTCCAGATCCGCCAGCCTTGAATCCTTGAGCATATCGTTGATGCGCCTTTGGTAGGAGATAATGGCCTGATCATAGGCCCTTTCCCTTCGCTGGTATTCTTCCATAATGCGCAGCGATTCCTCATGGCTGTATTTAAGGAGCCCAAGGAGCTGCGCTTCGATTTTCTTTTGATCAATCAGGGCTATCCGGTAGGAAGATACTTCGTATTTGGCGCTGTCCGGGTAATCCGTTACCAGTTTTTGGAACGCGTCCCCTGCTCTGTCAAGCTGGCCCATCGCGTAAAGGCTTTCGCCTGTCCAATAAAGGGCGGCGGCTTTTTTGGATCTGTCGTTCGCGTTTAGCTGGGAATCCGGACCGAATGTATCGCTGTATTTGGCAAGCGTGATTATGGCATCTTCGTAACGCCCAAGATAAAAATAAGCCCTGCCCTTTTGATACGTCAGTTCGTTGATGCGCACAGATCCCGGGTCAAGGGATTCCAGCGAGTTAATATCATCAATTGTTTTTTGATAGTTTCCGGTACCCAGTTCGGCCATGGCGATCCAGAACAGCGCTTCTCCGGCAAGGGTCTTGTCAGGAGATGCCTGTACCAGGCGCAATTGCGTAATGGCTTCGTCCCATTTGCTCTGGCCGTACAGCATAATTCCGTCCTGGAGTATTGCCAGATAAACCGGATCCGGGGGCGGAGCTTTTGGTTGTGAGAACGCGGCTCCGTTAAGGGCGGCGCATAATACAAGGGAAAAAATCACCCTTTTTGCTAACATATTTCTTCCTCTTTCAATATGTCGGCTTAAAAACCAGGTCCCTTAAGTTCTGCGACCATGGCCTTTTTATTGACACTGCCAAAAAAAGCTTCGCCTGCTACAAGAACATCCGCGCCGGCCTGCCGTGCCAGGGAGGCTGTAGAAGAATTTATGCCGCCGTCCACTGATATTATAAAAGAAAGATTGCGTTCTTTGCGGATTTGAACCAAATTTTTGACTTTTTCCAGGCATGAAGGTATAAGACTCTGCCCGCCATAGCCTGGATTGACTGTCATTACAAGTACCAGATCCACAACAGGTAAAATTTCGGTAATTGCCGAGACCGGTGTGGACGGAACAATGCTTACTCCCGCTTTTTTTTCCAGGCCGCTGATCGATTTAATTATCCGGTCCAGATGGACCGCTGCTTCCGCGTGTACTGTAATATAGTCTGCGCCGGACTGCGCAAAAACCGGTATAAAAATTTCAGGATTGCTAATCATAAGATGAACATCGAATATTTTTGAACTGCAGGGCCTTAAATCAGCCACCATTTTGGGGCCGAATGATAAATTAGGGACAAAATTCCCGTCCATCACGTCAAGGTGCACCCATTCTGCCCCCGAATCTTCTATTTCTTTGGCCGCAGCTGCCAGATTGGTAAAATCCGCCGCAAGTACGGACGGAGCAATAATGGGATTTTGCATAAAAAGATGATAAACATTACAAAGATTCTTGTAAAGGTATAATTTTAATATGGTAAAATCGGGCAGACCTTCTGTTTTTTTAACCCTATTGCAAGAAATTACAGAAGTGTTATACTGAAAAGGATATAACTTCAAGCATGAAAACCAGGGTTGAAGAGCTCATTGAGCAAGCCTATGAGCGCCTAAAAGTAACAGATGCTGTTTCGGCGCTCCGCCTCCTCGAAGAGGCCTTAAAGATAGACTTTGATCATCCGGAAGTCAAGTACGGCTTGAAATGCGTAAACTGGTGGCTGGATAGGTTAAAAAAACTGGACGACCTTCGCGAGCCTTATGAAAAAGGCGGGTATGTAATTTCACAATGGAAAACATTCCATGTTTTTTTGGATCAAATCGGGAATACGGCCGGCGGCGAAGAATCCTGTATTTATGCTGTCAGGAATTTTGTTTTTAGACTGGCTTTAAAGTATCTGGAAGATGTTTTGGCAAATTCGGGGAACAGTCCCGATCCGGAGATCCTGCTTCAGATGGGACGCTGTTACAAGGGAATCGGCAATTACGAAGAAGCTGCGAGGTTCCTTGAGCAGGCTGTTCATTTTAAACCTGATGACAGCGGAGCTTTGGCCGAACTTGCGGATGTAAGGGCCCTTTTGGGCGATCCCAGGGCTGCCAAAGTACTTTTTAGGGAAGCTTTTTATCTGGATCCCCAGGCCATTGATCTTTGGTTTATGGAATCGGAAATGATAATCCGGCTTAAGGAAAAAGTCGCGGAATTGGGCTATACCGGTAAGGAAATTGCGGAATGGATTCCGGTTTACGGAACCCTCTGGGGTATCTTTTCGGTACAGCGTGAACTTAAACCTGTTGAACTTGGAAAACTCAAACAGGCGATTTTGGCTCTGGAAAGCGAAAGTAACAACAAGCCGGGTGAATTTTCAAAACCCCGCCTGTTAAACCGGTATTTCCGCCTTATAGATCATTACGGCGCCAGGGCAAGAACACCCGGCGATAATTCGGATGTGGTTGAAGAAACCATGCGGAAAATTAAATTCATCGATTCTGCGGTTTATGAGCAGTATCGTAATTAGGAGTAATAATGTCTGATACCAATGAAAGTCCGGCTCTTTTAAAAAAAGTCCAGGAAATGCTTAATGAAGAAAAATGGACCAGGGCGGCCTTAAGCAATTATTCAACTACCCAATTCAAGGAACTGGACAATGTTCTCAAGGAAGCCAAAGAAGCCCGTTTGTTCGATGAGCTGCGGCAGCTTTGCGAAGATCATCTTGTGCATACAAAAACCAGCATCATCGGTCTTTACCTTGCAGGTATGGCCTCCCTTTCCCGCCAGATTATTGACGATACCGCCCTTGTTAACCTGGTTACCATTTTTGCAGACAATAAAAAAAGCAATATTGTTAAATATCTTTGCGAAAGGATTCTTGATTACGGCGAATCCAAGTTTGCCCTCCGCACCCTGGGAGACTGTTACAGGGCCGATAACGAGGAAGATGCCCTCTACGGTATTTGGGAACGACTGGTAAAGGTTGATTACGAAGAAGCCGATCTCGCAAAGGCCCTGGCCGAACGCTACGAAAAACAGGGCAACATCGAAAGCGCCGTTGATTATTATAAAAAAGCTCTCCACCGCTATATAGGCAAGCAGCTGTTCAGCAATATTAAGGAAATCTGGGAAAAGCTGCTTGAATACTGCCCGGAAGATATTGACTTCTTCCTGCATGTGGAAAAACGCATTGCCAAGACCATCAGCGATGACAAGGCTGTTCTGCTGTTAAGGGATGTTTACGACAGCAGGCTTAAACGCAACGAGCTGGATACGGCCATCACTGTGCTGAAGATAATTCTGGATTATGATGACGATGACAAGCAGGCGCGCAGAGACATAACCGAATGTTACAGGAAAAAATACGCAGGCCACAGCCAGCTTGAAGAATATATCCGCGTATCAAACCTGTCGCAGAACTGGCGCAATGTCCACGAGGCGATTATTGATTTTGAAAAACACATTGCCTTTGACAAGGGAAGCTACGTATTCCACCGGACCTGGGGAGTCGGCAGAATAGCCAGTGTCCAGGGCGATGAAATAGTTATAGATTTCGCAAAAAAACGCAACCATTCAATGTCATTGAAAATGGCTGTAGACGCTCTTGCGATACTGTCAAAAAACCACATCTGGGTTTTAAAGGCGACCTGGAAAAAAGAAAAACTCCACGACAAAATTAAAAACGACCATATCTGGGCCCTGCAGAACATCATCAGAAGTTTTGGAAATTCCTGCGACATCAAGCGGATTAAAGCTGAACTTGTGCCGTCCGTATTGTCGGCCGCTGAATGGACTACCTGGAGCGTCAAGGCAAGGGACAGTCTCAAGATGGACCCGAGCTTTGGTTTAAGCACAGAAAACGTCGATTTGTACACAGTCCGCGACAGACCTGTAAGTATGGAAGAAAAACTCTACAGTGAATTCAAGGCCGACAGGAACTTTTTTGACCGCGCGCAGACCATAAGAGATTTTACTTCGCAAAAGAACGCGGAGCTGGATTCGGATTACTTTGCAGAAATGTTTGGTTATTTTACCGCTTATCTAAAATCGTACAGCCAGGTTGACGAGTTTGTAGTGGCGTCTTATTTGCTGGTTAAGGAGCTGATAGGACGTTATCCGCATCTTGGCGCCGGCATTAAGATGGATTTTCTGGAGCTTTACGAAGGTATAGAATCGCCTATCGATCTTTTTCTCAATCTAAAAGACTCAAAATTAAAAGAAGAATTTCTGCGCCAGATCAAACTCTTTGTCCCGGGCTGGACCGAGATCTAACTCAAGTTTTTCCCGCGTTATCCAATGCTGTCCATGATAGAGAGCCTTAAACAGGAAGGCTGCCAGGATAAACTAACGGCGTTAACCGCTTTTTGCTTTGAAAATTACAGGGATAACCGCGAAGCAGCCGTATGGCTTTACAATAACATGAAAAATGAAGATTGGTTTAAGGCAGCCAATATTCCTTTTGAAAAACAGCTTATTACGCTTATCCATATACTGGATATAAGCTTCCGTGAAATTGAAAACCGCCGCGACACAGCCGAGAACCGCAAACTCAACAAACAGGTGCACACCATCCTCTTTAAGGAAGGCGTACTTAACGAACTTATTGACAGGACGGACATTGATACCACCATCCGTATTTATACCTTTATAAACGATGTAAAGGATTTGGATCCGGCGGATAAAATGGCCCTTAAAAACCGGATCCTTTCGCTCCACCCGGATTTCAAATTTTTTGGGGACGAAGAAAAGAAAGTTGTTACCCTTGGGCTCATTGCAACACAGGCAAAATATACAGAAAAACAGAGGCAGCTTGCCAAAATTCTTAACGAAGAACTGCCGGCCAATTCCAAAGAACTGGAATACGCAAAATCCCTGGGAGACCTCAGCGAAAACGCCGAATACAAGGCGGCCCTGGAAAGACAGACTTTCCTCAATACAACACTGGTTAAACTCAGCGAAGAAATTGAGAGGGCCCAGCTATTTGATCCGTCCCTTGTAAACACGGCAAGAGTCTCCTTTGGGACCAAAGTCACCCTTTCCAACGCCGACACCGGCGAAAAAAGCGAATATACGATACTGGGACCCTGGGAATCAGATCCCGAGAACCGGGTTATTTCGTACTTGTCGCCGTTCGGCGCTTCCATAATGAACAAAGCCGCGGGAGAACAGACAGACTTTGTCATTAACGGCGAAAAGGCGTCTTATATCATAGAAACAATTACAGCGGCAATATAAATAATATGTTATAACTGTAACAGGAGAGGAAGATGAGAAAATTCATTGCAGTATTTATCCTGATTTTTGGGATCATTTTTTCTGCGGCGGCCCAGACACCCGCAAATCTCTCCGGACCAATGGATCTAATCCTGCTGTATGATACATCCGCCAGCATGAGCGATTACTACAACGAAACCGCCGATTACCTGACCGGCCAGTTTCTTACGGATTTTTTGCGCATAGGCGATACTTTTCATTTAATCTCATTTTCCAAATCCCCGCGTCTTGAGATCTCGCGCCTGGTAGAAGGGGTCGGCGAAGTGGAAGCAATTGTCGGCCGCATCCTCCTTATGTACCCGCTGGATCCGGAATCCGATATTACAGGCGCGCTTAATTTTGCCGAACAGTACGCTTCTTCGTTACCCGGTAACCGGCACAAAAAAATAATCTTGGTAAGCGACGGGGACAACAATAATCCGGCCGTGCAGGCAGCTATAACGGCAACCTCGGCCCGTTTAAACCTTAAAAACTACGATTTACAGTTTATTAAAATACCTGTAACATCTCCGCCGCCGTCATCCAACAGAGCGCCTATTGTCCGGCAGCCTGCGCCGCCTGTCGCTCAAGTCCAGCAACAACCGCAGCAGCAGACACCGCAACAACAAACGCCGCAGCAGCAAACACCTCAGCAACAGACACCTCAGCAGCAAACGCCGCAGCAGCAAACACCGCAGCAACAAACGCCGCAGCAGCAAACGCCGCAGCAGCAAACACCGCAGCAGCAAACGCCGCAGCAGCAAACGCCGCAGCAGCAAACACCGCAACAGCAGATACCGCAGCAACAACAACAACCGCAGCAGCAGACACCGCAACAACAAACGCCGCAGCAACAACAACCACAGCAGCAAACACCACAGCAGCAAACACCACAGCAGCAACAACCGCAGCAACAAACCCCGCAGCAACAAACACCGCAGCAGCAACAACCGCAGCCGGAAACTAATACAGTAACCACGGTTCCGGAACCGCAGACCAATCAAAATGAACAATTCAATCAGACCGAAAATGTCCCATTAACAGATGATAAAACATTGGACCAAAAGTCCGGCGATAATAATCAATCCTCCGATACCAGGACAGCAGTTCCGGGGCCTGGAACAGGCATAACACAAGCCCAGGTTATCAATGAAGATCATACTGAAATTCCGTGGTGGCTGATTGCGGCCATTATACTGGGCCTTTTGATTCTGGCGCTGATAATATTCTTTGCTTCAAGAAGGCTTAGTTCCTCGCCCAACCGCGTTATGGCCCAGGCTGCTTCCGCTCCTGCGGATAACCGTGACAGGCTGGAAGCCGATCGCCAGGACAAAATCAAGAGCGCGGCGATGATGTCAAGTTATGCCGAAAGCCAGAGAAAGTCCAAACCTCTGCCCGCCGATAAACCTGTTGTGATGAGCGAAGATCAGGAGAAAAACGGTCCGCCCATGTTGTCGTTCTTTGTGGATGACCAGAACACGGCTATAGGAAGACGCAATATCCATACCGCAAAAGAAGGCTACCGGTACACGGTCGGCGGCGGCAAATCCGATTTCCTGATTTTCCTTGTACCCATACCGCGCAATATCGCAGAAGTCCGTTATGACGGGAGACAGTGTACGTTTATACCGCTTAAACCGCAGTTCTTCCCGGATATCGGCTCCCAGCAGGTTTCCAATTGCATAGGCAAATCGATAAGGGTGCTGTCAGAGAAGAAGTACGAGCTCTTTATCCGGATAGAAAGGTATGAAGATCCGCTCAAGGCGCTCAACAAACTGCTTCATTCGATTAATATGCCGGGGTAAAATCAGTTTTAAAAACGTCCTAACGAACTGACAGCGATGTTAAAAATTACGTAATTTTTATTGCGTAATTTTTAGCTTTTCCGGAAGCAGATTACCAAGATTTTCTCCTATGTTTTTATAATAGGTTTTATAAAAATTTGCAAAAATCTTAAGCAGAAGTTTCTTTGTATCTTTATCCATATTTTTAATTGAGTTTATCATACCGACTGCGGTGTTTTTCCAGTCTGCCGGGAAATCGGTAAGCGATTGGGCATTGCCGGACGTGATAATATCATATAAAGTTCCGATAAATATTTCGCGCTGACTTTCATCAATTTGATAAAGCCATTCATGGAGAACTTTATTGATAAAAATACTATGCTGCGTGAGTTTTGCCCTGACAAAATTATTATGCATTACTTCCCATGTATCCATATTATGCTGAAAAAATCCAATAGCATTGCTTTTTACTACATAAGGAATTTCACCGTGTTCCAATAACATTCCGACAAAAGACCCTTGAGGAATAAATGAATATATTCTTGCGCAAATTGCCTTATACTCCCTGCTTCGGATAATTTCTTTTTGAAATCCAGGGCTGTCATTGCAGAAAATTTTACTGATACGTTTTTGGACATTTTTATTACAAAAAGCCGATGCGTATACAGCGAGATTCCCGCCCTTGGAATGTCCCGCAATGATTAACGGCTCAGAATACTTTTTTGCCATTTTTTCAAGATAAACAACCGCTTCCCTTTGCGCAGGAACAGTTTTTTTGAAGCTCATATTAAAATCTTCTTTCCATCCCGCAAGATTCATGTCCGTACCCCTAAAAACCACAAACATGCCGCCGGTATTTTTCTTTTTTTCGGTTTTGATGCAATATGCAGAAAATTGTTTTTCCTGAATAAAATCAACATTATTTACAAATCCAAATAACCTGCAATCTTTATACCGCGGAGCATCTTTAATTGCCTGAAGAACATTTACACCATAAGTTATTGTAACATCGGGATTATTACCCGAAAGATATTTTTTATGTTCTTTTGCGAAAAGTTTCCCTGCTTCTTCGATACTGACACTATCCGCATCGCCTGGCTCAGGAACAATGCCTTCCATCGGCAAGTATGATAATTGAGAAAAAATTGCATTATCAACCGGATTGAATGGCTCCCGGCTGAATTCCAAATCGCCTCTCCATTTTAAATATTCGTAAAAATTTGGCATACATTACCTTTTATAACCAAGTATACTTTTGTTAAAAATCTGATATTCCTTTATAAATCGGAATAAAATCAATAAAAAATCTGAGTTTTTATTAAATAAATTTATTGCGACTTTTAATTTATGATAATAACATTTAATTACAAAAATGAAAACGGAAAAGCACACTAATTATTCAACCCAAAAAAACGGGTTCCTCAAGGAACTGGCAATTAACAAATATATGTACCTAATGGCCCTTCCCGGGTTATTGTGGTTTTTTGTATTTGCCTATCTGCCGTTAATCGGCATCGTAATCGCCTTTCAGGATTTCAATCCCA
>WQZG01000027.1 GCA_009780855.1 Treponema sp. | reverse complement strand
TGACGGAGTCGGCGGAATGAACCGCTGGGACGTTCTTTTTATGCTGGGCTATGTTACCTGTGTAACAGGTCTTTTCCAGCTTTTTTTTACCAACTGCAATACCGGCCATATCAGCCGCCGCATAGGAAGGGGGCAGGTAGATCACATGATGATTCAGCCCCTGCCTTTCGCTGTCCAGCTTGCTACCGAAGGTTTTATACCGGTCACCGGCTGCCAAAATCTGCTGTTCGGTTTCGGGATTACCGCCTGGGCTTTGGCCGGAATGAAGAAGGTAATCAGCCTTTTATTGTTCCTGGGATTCGCCGGTTATCTTGTTACAAGCGTCGCGATTATCGTAGGCCTCTCCTATTTGTTCAGCTCGCTGGCCTTTAAGTGGCAAGTTTCTCTTGAAGAAATTTCTTCCACAGTGATCGATGATTTGACCGGTGTGCTTTCCAATTACCCGCTGTCAGGCATGCCTGTGCCGGTGCAGCTTACAATGATCACCATTGTCCCGGCCGGACTGCTGGGCTGGTTTCCCGCGTGCGCCCTGCTTGGAAAAGCGCCGCTTGGATTGCCTGTATTGTACCCTCTGGCCGCCGCGGCTGTTATTTGGGTACTGGCGGTTTTCGCATTCAGAAAAGGATTGAATTATTATGTCAGATTCGGATCAAACCGGTACACGGCCGGCGGACACCGCAGTTGAATTTTGCGGTGTAGAAAAAATATTTATTCAGCGCCAGAGCGCCCAGTCATTCACAGACCTGTTCAAACCGCGCAAAAAAAGTATTCGTGCGCTGGATGATGTCTCTTTTAACATTAAGCGGGGTGAATTTGTCGCGTACGCCGGACCCAACGGCGCAGGCAAAAGCACCACAATCAAACTGCTTGCCGGTATGCTTGCACAGAACAAAGGTCAGATTTCGGTGTTGGGATTTTTGCCCCTTAAAAACCGCATACCCCTGATGCGTAAACTCGGTGTTCTGTTCGGCAACCGGACCGAGCTGTGGTGGGATCATCCGGTGTCGTCCAGTTACCGCTGGAAGCAGAAAGTCTGGGATATTCCTGACGCCGATTTTTTAAAGACCGAAAAACTGGTTCTGGATTTACTGGACATCCGGCCCTTCTACCATACCTTTGCCAGGGAACTTAGCCTTGGCCAGCGCATGCGCGCCGACCTTGGAATGATGCTCCTGCACCGGCCGCAGCTTATCCTTCTGGATGAACCTACCCTGGGCCTTGATGTTCTGGCGAAGCGGCAGATGATTGGCTTTCTCAAGCAGCTCAACGTTACCGAAGGCGTTACCATTGTTGTTACAAGTCATGATATGGACGATTTGGAAGAAATGACCCGCCGCATTCTGCTTATTTCAAACGGCAGGATTGCGTTTGACGGCGGCTTTACAGCGCTGCGCAGTGAACTGGGCTGCGTCAGGCGCGCTGTTGTAATTTTTAAAGACAGAACAAAAAAAGATATCACCTACGAGGATACAGGTAAACTGCTGCGTGATTTATCGCAGCTGGAAAACATTACCGATGTAAATTTTACCCAGACTTCCCTTGAAGAAGGTATTGCGAATTTATACCAAAAATGGAAAAATACCGGAGATAATATAAACGCGGCGATTTTGGGAGGCGCTTGATGACAACGATATTTTGGTTTTCCGGAACGGGAAATTCACTTTATCTGGCCAAGTGTCTCAAGGACAATCTGGAAGGAGCGGTTCTTTATCCGATTAAATCAGGAGTTCCGGCGGAAGCTGTCGGCGGCAGCAGCGACATAGTTGGTTTTGTTTTCCCTTCATATTACAGCAATTTACCGCGCATCGTACGTTCCTTTGCTGAAAAGCTTGATATAAAAAGCGGAACTTATATTTTTACCATTGTGAGTATGGGCGCACTTGGACAAGGTTCGGTATATGAACTTGAGTCACTGTTGGCCAAAAAGAATCTGCGGCTGGATTACGGCCGCGGGATTCTTTTAAACGGAAATTACGTAATTATGTATAATCCCGCGGATTCGCAAAAATCCAAAACCAAAATGCAAAAGATCGCTGTAAAAATAAAGAACATTTCCGCAGAGATCGCCGCAGGGAAACAAGTTGTCAAAAAAATTAAATTTTCTGCAGACAATCTTTATAAAAACATCGAATCCCTGGACGCTGAGTTTTTTACCGAGGACTCGTGTAATAAATGCGGCGTCTGCGTCAAAGTATGTCCTGCTGCCAACATAAAACTGGAAGAAAAACCTGTCTGGCTGCACCATTGCGAACACTGCGTCGCCTGCATTAACAACTGCCCGCTCTCTGTGATCCAGTACGACAAGCAGACAAAGGGAAGACGCAGATACCGCAATCCCATGATTAACGTTGATGAGCTGATGTAGATTTTTTTCGGCCCGGCATCTATAATTACAGATTAAACTGATAAAACCGAAAAGGAGTTGCCATGTCAGAGACATCAAGATCTGCGGCCGCGCTGGAAATAATTGAGCGTGTAAAAGTGCTGCGGGAAATTGAGGAAATCTCCGGGGAAACACTGGCCAGGGAGCTTGGCTTTGACCCGGCGGAATACAACCAATGGGAAACCGGTGAAAAAGACTTTCCGGTCGGGGCCCTTATTATTATTGCTGCGAAGTTCAAAGTTGATCTTGCGGAACTTATTACCGGCAAAACATCAAAACTTAAAACATACTGCTTAACCCGCGCCGGCGAGGCGCCTGTAGTGAGCCGCAGGCCCATGTACGGTTACTGGAACCTGGCCTACAATTTCCACGGAAAAAAAGCCGAGCCTTTCCTTGTTGAAGCCGATGCGGCTACCGGCGGCAAACCGGTCAGTCTCAACACACATCCCGGACAGGAATTTGACTATGTTCTTGACGGACGCCTTTTGGTTTCGGTCGGAGGCCATGAAGTTGAAATGAACCCCGGCGACTGCATTTATTACGATTCCAATGAGCAGCACGGCATGAAGGCTCTTGACGGCAAACCTGCCCATTTTCTGGCTGTAGTTTTATAGGAGTATAATGTGAACTTACTTGATAAATTTTTGTCCCGCCAGGATTTTATTTCCTATGAAGATTTTTACGAAAACTTTAAAATAAATACCCCGCATAATTTTAATTTTGCCTGGGATGTAATGGATGTTATGGCCGATAAATGCGGCAATGATCGCGCCATGGTCTGGTGCGACGAGAAGGGAGCGGAAGCTCAGTTTACCTATAATCAAATAAAACAGTATTCAAACCAGGCCGCCAATACCCTAACCGCCGCCGGAATTAAAAAAGGCGATCCGGTAATGCTGATCCTCAAACGGCGTTATGAATACTGGTTCATCCTTTTGGCCCTTCACAAGATCGGCGCAATAGGAATTCCTGCGACCCATCTGCTTACAACCAAAGACCTTATTTACCGCTGTGAAGCCGCCGATGTCGCGGCCATTGTCTGTGTAGACGATCCCGAACTCATGAACCGCGTTGACGAAGCTGAGTCAAAAATCAGAAAAAACGATGCCGGAATCTGCTCCCTGCGTTATAAAGCTTTTGTACGATCTGTGCATAACAAAAATTCAGGTTCTGTGGAAGGCCATCTGAACAGCGGGCAATGGACTGATTTTAACAGTGTATCATCCAAGGCTTCCAATAATTTTCAAAGACCGGCAAATGTAAATTCCAATGACGATATTATGCTCCTGTATTTTACTTCCGGTACGACCGGGATGCCGAAGATGGTGCGCCATGACTGGCTGTATCCGCTGGGGCATATCGTGACCGCCAAATACTGGCACCAGGAAGAAGACGGCGGCCTGCACCTAACGGTCGCCGATACCGGCTGGGCAAAAGCCGCATGGGGAAAAATCTACGGCCAGTGGATTTGCGGCTGCGGTGTTTTTGTATATGATTACGATCGTTTTGTGCCGCACGAGATGCTGGAAGTAATTACCAGACACAAGGTTACTTCATTCTGCGCGCCGCCTACAATTTACAGGTTCTTTATTAAGGAAGACCTTAAAAAATTTGATTTCTCCGCACTCAAGTTTGTCACTGTCGCCGGAGAACCGCTCAACCCGGAAATCTACGATGTCTTTTTAAAAACCACCGGACTTAAACTGCGCGAGGCATACGGCCAGACCGAACTGACGGTCGCGCTGTGCACCTATCCGTGGATGGAACCAAATCCCGGCTCAATGGGAAAGCCGTCTCCCGGTTATGACATTGATCTTCTTACGGAGGAAGGGGCTTCCTGCAAGATGGGCGAGGAAGGCCAGATTGTCGTACGTACAAACAGGCGCAAGCCTGCCGGAATGTTCGGCGGTTATTACCGGGCCGAAACGCTGACCAAATCCGTCTGGCATGACGATGTCTATTATACCGGCGATATTGCCTGGAAGGATGAAAACGGTTACTACTGGTTTGTGGGCCGCTCCGACGATGTAATCAAGAGCGCCGGCTACCGCATTGGTCCTTTTGAAGTTGAAAGCGCGATGCTGGAACATCCGGCCGTACTGGAATGCGCGATTACCGCCGCCCCGGATCCGGACCGCGGCTCTGTAGTCAAGGCAACGGTTGTACTTGCCAAAGGCTGGGTGGCTTCCGAGGCGTTAAAGCTGGAACTCCAGAACCACGTCAAAAAGACAACCGCGCCCTACAAGTACCCGCGTATTGTGGAATTTGTGACCGAACTCCCAAAGACCATCAGCGGCAAGATCAGGCGGGTGCAGATCAGGGATTCTGAAACCAGCGGCAATTAAAGCAGTTTTACCCTGACTACCCCGCACGCAGGCGTTACCCAGAAACCGCCGAAGAAAGCTTCATCGCCGTTGCGGATTCGGCGGCAGGTAAAATTGCCGTTTTCGTCCAGGGTTCCTTCTTCTATGGAAATAAAATCCGGGCATGGCATGTTGTTGGCAATAATCGTGACGTCAGGACTTTTCTTTGGCGCAAGGCGCAGGTTAAAACGGCCGGCAAGATAGAAGCAGCGCGGCCCGTCTTCGATAATCAAACCGCGGGCTGTCATATTCTCCGCGGTTGTAATTTCTCTTCTTGTGCTGTAATCACTAAAGCCTGTATCCCTGTAACCTACCTTGCCGATAAACTCTTCAAACTCAAAACCTTCATCGTTTTGATCAGTGTGCGGGACAACCGGATAAATTTTTCCCGAGGTTTTGTGTTTTAAAAGCAGCGGCATTATATTTTTTACAGCGGCGTTGCTGTCCCTGACCGGGATTGCCGAATCCAGTACCCGGCCTTCATTGTCGATACAGCTTTCCGAACCAAAGGTCGCGTAACCGACTGCCCCGGCTGCGATGGCGTAAAACATATTGCAGGCGCTTGTAATGTTTCTGGATGACTCCGGAATAAAAAGGGCGTTGTCGGCGGTGTTGTAAATATCACAGATTTTTTCAAAACGGTAACAGTTCTGTTCGTAAATATCCGGGGCGATAATGTCTATGTGATCAACAGCGGCCAGCCAGATGTGCAGGGCTCTGGCAACAGCGCCGCCGCCCGGATATTCCATGCCGGGAACTCCCCAGGGACTGCCGTTATTAAGCCAGACATTTATATATAGCGGTATGTTGTACCGGGCCTTGCCGGAGGCCGCGACCGCGTCAATGTAATTGGCCAGATACCAGGCTTCGCAGTATTCATAGCCGTGAAAACCAAAAGTTTCAAACCAGGGCAGGCCGTGCTTAACACCGTTCTTTTCCCAGTCCCGGTAGGCCGGGGCTTCGGTGTGGTTTACCAGGTAATTTAACAGCTTTTCCGGGACCGCGTTCTTTTGGTTTTCTAGGGCAAGTTCAGAAAAATCCCTGTCGGTTTTGAGATAACCGGGCTCGTTCTCGACCTGGATCGCAATAACTGTTTCCGAACTCTGATCAGCTTTTTTTAGGTAGGCGCAGACAGCGGCAAAGGCTTTCGCGTCGGCTTCCTGGTTCTCCCTGTAATGTGCCGATAGATCGGCGGCAGGCACTCCGTCTGCCCTAAGTACCCTCTGAAACCTTTTTTTGTCTCTTTTTACCCACTCCGGCGCGTAACTTATATCTCCGTTTTTCCAGCTCCCGAACCAAAGTATTACAAGTTTAAGTCTGTCCGCCCTGCAGAGTTCCAGCATATAATCGATGGATGAAAAATCAAATTGTCCTTCCTGTTTTTCGATTTTTTCCCAATAGATGGGCGCTTCCACCGTATTGCAGTTAAGGGCAGCAGCGGCCCTGCATGATTCTTTGAACATTTCCCGGCTGTAGGAACTGGAGTTATGAGCCTGCGCTCCCAGCGGGAAAAAAGGTTTCCCTTTTACCGTAAAGCCTTCGAATTTTTTCATACCTGCCTCCTGGTATTATTCGATTATACTATATTTTTCCTATAAATGGTTGACTTTTACTTTATCTTGTATTACATTTTGTAATATCGAGGTTCTGAATGAATAATTCAATAACAACTGCCAGACTGCCCCCGGATACCCGTAATAAACTCCTGGCTTTATCCCGGATAAAGGGCAGGACTAAGTCAGATATAATTAAGGAATCCATAGAGATGTATTATACTCAGGAAGAAAATGGAATTGATTCTTTTACTGTCGGCGAAAGTTACTTTGGCAAATACGGTTCCGGAGAAAATGATCGCGCAACAACATATAAAGAGCGGATAAAAAAGAAAATCTCCGGTAAAATGCAGGCAGATAACGCTGCCGGCTGCGGGAAGCCATGATGCCGAATTCCATTTTAATTGACGCAGGGCCCCTTATCGCACTGTTTGACGCCAGCGAAAAACATCATAAAAAAGTTATGGAATTCCTTAAAAAAAATCCGTATCGTTTTGTAAGTACACTTGCTGTAATGGCGAAAGTTTCCCATATGCTGGACTTTAGTACCAATGCCCAGCGGGATTTTTACGAATGGATAATGTATAAAGGTGTTATCATCGCCGACATTAACCAAAATGATATGCTCCGTATAGTGGAATTAACCGATAAATATTCAAATTTACCCATGGATCTGGCTGACGCCACCCTGGTAATTACAGCGGAAAAAACCAATATACGGCAAATAATCAGCCTGGATAAGGATTTTAACATTTACCGCCTCCCCGGTAAAGAAAAAATTCGTAATATTTTTAATTAAAACTAATTAAAGGCCCTTTTTTTAATTGGAATTCCATTTTCCCATATTGCAAAAATATTCATTTTTCTGGTATATTTCTGTATATTTATACAAGGAGTGTTTTATGAGAGATGTAAAGGATTTTATAAAAGACACCATCGAGAACAATTATATTGATATAGATCAATACGATAAATTCAATGTAAAACGCGGTTTACGCAATTCTGACGGTACAGGTGTTCTTGTGGGGCTCACCCGCATCGGAGATGTACATGGGTATATAATCGATGAAAACGAGGTCGTTGCCGTACCCGGTAAGCTTTTTTATCGGGGTTACGATATGGAAGAATTGATCAGCAACGCGGCCGCCGAGAAGAGGTTCTGTTTCGAGGAAACCGCGTATTTGCTGCTGTTCGGCCTGCTGCCTACCAAACCCCAGCTTGATGAATTTTGTGAGATTCTGGGATCCCTGCGGGAACTGCCGGTAAATTTTGCAGAAGATTGCATTATTAAAACACCGTCAAAAGATATTATGAACAAGCTGGCAAGGTCTGTGTTAACCCTTTATTCCTACGACAACGATCCGGAAAATCAAAGCCCGGAGAACGTGCTGCGCCAGTGTCTGGAGCTGATTGCCAGGTTCCCGACCATTGTGGCTTATTCTTATATGGCAAAAAAACATTATTTCGCCAATGACAGCCTTATTATACATAACCCGGATCCGGCCAAATCCACCGCGGAGAACTTCCTTTCGCTAATCAGGCCGGACATGAAGTACACCCAGCTTGAGGCCGATATTCTTGACCTGGCCCTGGTGCTCCATGCCGAACACGGAGGCGGAAACAATTCCACATTCGCGGTTCATGTAATTTCTTCCGCGGAGACCGATACTTATTCAGCGCTTTCCGCCGGTATCCAGTCGCTTAAAGGCTACAGGCACGGCGGCGCTAACTTTAAGGTTATGGAAATGATGGAAGACTGTATGAACTGTGTAAAACACTGGGACAGCGAAGAAGAAGTCGCCGGTTATCTTACAGCCATACTTCACGGAGAGGCCAATGACAGATCCGGGCTTATCTACGGCCAGGGCCATGCGGTTTATACAGTTTCTGACCCAAGAGTTATTTTATTAAGGGACAAGGCCGAGCTTCTTGCAGAAGAAAAAGGCTATTCGCGGGAGCTGGGACTCTACCGCATGATTGAAAAATTAACGCCAGAAGTTTTTAAAAAAGTTAAAAAATCCGCCAAAAGTATCTGTACAAATGTGGATTTTTATTCAGGTTTTGTTTATAAAATGCTTGGAATTCCGGAAGATTTAAACACTTCGATATTTGCAATAAGCCGTGTCGCCGGCTGGGCAGCCCACCGCCTGGAAGAAATAATTTCCGGCGGCAGAATTATGCGGCCCGCTTATAAATGTGTACAGCCCAGGCTTGATTATGTTTCAATGGAGAATAGGAAGTAGGAATGGGGAGTAGGGAGTGGGGATGCGGCGTGCTAACCGGGTTACGACTGCTACCCACTTGCTATTTTCTGCTAACTAATCCTCACTAACTTTTAACCACTCTCTACTAACTACTCTCTACCTACTACTTACTACTCCTCCACTCTCTACTAACTACTTACTACTTACCACTCCACTAATCTTTACTCTTCTTCTTCCTGGATCTTGAAGGCTTCTGCGGCTTTGATTACATCGTCGGCAATGCGGCCGGAAATCGGGGAGTAGTGGTCAAAGGCAATGCCGAATGAACCGGTCCCGGACGTAATCGAACGTAAATCTATTGAATAGCGCAGCAGCTCGGCCTGGGGTACTTCTGCCCGTATTTCTGCGATGCCGCCTGTGGAATCCTGTCCCAGAATACGTCCGCGCTTGCCTGACAGGTCGCTCATTACGTCGCCCAGGTACTTGTCTTCCACAAAAACTGTAAGGCTCATTATAGGTTCAAGGATAGTCGGGTTGGCCTGCTTCATGGCTTCCCTAAAGGCGTTCCTTGACGCAAGTTTGAATGACAATTCCGACGAATCAACAGGATGGTATTTACCGTCGACAATGGCTACTTCCACGTCAACTACCGGGTACTGGGCCATGGTACCGTGGGCCATTCCCTCCGCAATACCTTTTTCAACGCCCGGGATGTAGTTCTTTGGAACTGCTCCGCCGAAGATTTTATTTTCGAATTTATAACCTTCTCCGCGGCCCAGCGGCGCTATTTCCAGTACTACTTTGCCGTACTGGCCGTGACCGCCGGTTTGTTTTTTATGCGTATATTCCGCGCCGGATTTTTTTGTAATGGTTTCGCGGTAAGCTACTCTGGGTATGGAAGTCTGAACTTCGATCTTCTGGTTTGATTTTACCTTGTCCAGTATTATGTTTATCTGGAGCTCGCCCATTCCCGAGATAACGGTTTCTTTGGTTTCTGCGTTGTATACATAACGGAAAGTTTTGTCTTCTTCTGTGGCGCGCACCAGGAATTCGCCGAGCTTGTCGTCGTCTTTCTTGGATGCGGCGCTGACCGCTACCGAATGTACAGGTTCCGGAAGTCTTAGCGGTATAAATTTAAAACTGCTGTCCCCGGATGTAATTGTATCATTTGTTTTTAAAGTTGCGGATTTTGTTAAGATCCCGATATCACCGGTGCAGAATTCTTTTGCTTCTTCGAGCTTCTTCCCCTGGCAGGTATAGATCTTGCTCACCCTTTCTTTTTTACTGTCCGTTACATTGTAAATTTCGGAGTCCGCGGTTAATTTGCCGCAGATAACCTTTACCCAGGAAAGCTTGCCGGAGAACTGATCATAGGTTGTCTTGATAACCAGAGCCGCAAGGGGTTTATCCGCGTCGAGGACCAGCTCGCTTTCTTTACCGGCGTTGTCAACAATAATATCTTTTGCGCCCTTGGGACCGGGTACAGCCTCAAGTACAAAATCCAGGAACGGTATAAGGCCGGAATTTTTGAATGCCGATCCCGCAAAGACCGGCAGGATCTTATGTTCTCCTACCGCAAGAATAAGGCCGCGGTGAATTTCCTCAGTTGTTAGTTCGCCCTTGTCCAAATAGAGTTCCATCAGATGGTCGTCGCCCTCGGCAGCCGCTTCTACCAGGCGTTCGCGGGCAGCCGCGACTTCATCCTTTAACTCCGCCGGTATTGGACCTTCCGCTTCAACTGCGGAACCGTCACCCTGGACCAGCCAGGCTTTTTCGTTCAGTAAATCAATTACGCCTTTATAATCGGCGCCGTTCCCTATGGCCATGGTTATTGCCACCGGTTCGGCTTTGAGTTTTTCTTTTATATCAGAGAGGGTATTGTCAAAATCAGCGCGATCATTGTCGAGTTTTGTAATGAATATTCCCCTGGGCTTGCCTCTTTCTTCCAGACTGCGCCAGAGTTTTATGGTTTCAATCTGAACTCCCACAGAACCGTCAACAGCCAAAAGGGCAAATTCGCAGGCGCGAAGCGCTGTGATTACATTCCCTGTAAAATCAGAAGAACCGGGTGTATCAAGCAGGTTGATTTTCTTTTCACCCCGGTCGATATGGGCCATTGCCGCATAAATAGATATTTTCCGCTCAATTTCTTCGGGCGCCGAATCACTGACAGTTTTACCGGAACCGGTCGTTTCTGTTTTGGGTATTGCCCCTCCGGCATATAATAAATGTTCAAAAAGGGTAGTTTTACCGGTACCGCCGTGTCCGGCGATTACGATATTTCTGATTTGATCAATGGTGTAACTCATCAATAACTCCTATTAAATGCGGCTAATTAATAATGGTATGGTATGGCCTTATTGTCAATAACACAGTATACTTATCTTATGGAAGATAATAAAAAAATACTTCAAAGTCTGGAAGCCGGCAAAGCCGAGACCCAGAAGTTACTGGATAACCTTCTGGAAAATATTGGTGAATCCCTGATTTCTCAAATGGAATTAACCGGTTCCATGCCTAATTCTGCAAAACCTTCTTCTGCGGAGGACGGGGGTGACAGTCCTTTGGCATTATTGGGAGAAAAAAACAGGCTTTTAAGGGAAATATCCGATTCACAGGAGAATATTGGAATTATTGAGGCGGATTTGAGTCTTTTAAGTAAACTCGAAGAAGACATTACCCGTACGGAACGCGAAAAAAATGATAAAGCAAGGGAGATACCTCCTGCAAATACAGAATTGGGCCGATTTGCATTAAAAGATCCCGCTTTTGAAAATTTTAACGCTTCCTTTGAACGATCATTTAACGATATAACTTTAAAAATTGATTTCCAGCAAAAAAAACTGGAAGAACTTAATAATACCGATGGTTATTTTTTATCAAAAATTGGGAACGGCGTTAAGGGGATGATGGCCAGGGCTACGCTTTCCAAAAGCGAAGGCGATCTGGAAAAACTTTATAGATCAGCCGGCGAACAGTTCCTTGCCGGAGTTGATAATCCTTCTTCCGGTAAATTATCCCAGGAGGAATTATCCCTTGCCCAGACCGGCGAAATTGCCGGCCTTGTTGAGAAAGCAAAAGACCTAAGGAACCTCCAGATCTCATTGAAAGATGAAATCGAGAGGTACCGCCTGCAGCGCCGCGCGACTACACAGGCCCTTGATCAAAAAGGCAATCCCGCGCGCAGGATATCGGAACTGGAAATGAATATTAACAAGACCAAAGATGAAGTACGCAAAGTCCATCTTCGTTTTGGCGCCCTGGTCAGAAAAAGCGAATGGAAGAAGCCGCTTGCTTCTTTACTTAAAAACGAAGAACCTCTTTACGAAAAAATAACAGCTCTGGATGAGTCGCTTGAAATTACCGAGAAAAAGATAGAATATACCAAAGCTGCAATCGCTATTGAAAATGAAAAAGCCGATATTGCAGGATTCCAGGAAACCATAAAAGAGAAACAGCAAACCATAGAAGAAGCCCAGGCGTCAATTACAGAAATTGAAACAAAGATCAAAGCAGCTCAGGACAGGATTGACGGGCTGACGGAAAAATATGGCAAAGACTAAGCAAATCAGGAAAGCCGATCCTGTAAAAGCTTCCGGAAAAAAAACCGCGGCTTCACCCAAAACCCAGACATCGCCCAAACCTCCGGCAAAGACATCGGCTCCGGCAAGGACACAGGCATCGGCGAAGACTCCGGTTTCTGCAAAAACACAGGCTCCGGCAAAGACTCCGGAGCCGCAAAAAACTGTCTCGCCGCCCAAACAGGCAATAATCAAAAATGACGCTGTATACGATGAATCAAAAATAACTACGCTTTCTTCGCTTGAGCACATCCGCCTGCGGACCGGAATGTACATCGGCAGGCTCGGCGACGGTTCCAACCCTGATGACGGCATCTATGTTCTGCTCAAGGAAATCATCGATAACGGTATAGACGAATTTATTATGGGCAACGGCAAACAAATTGACATTGTCATTAAGGACGGTGTTGCCAAAGTACGCGACTACGGCAGGGGCATTCCGCTTGGTAAACTTGTCGAGTGCGTCTCTGTTATTAACACCGGCGCCAAGTACAATGACGATGTGTTTCAGTTCTCTGTCGGCCTTAACGGCGTCGGGACCAAGGCTGTTAACGCCCTGTCATCCCGCTTTAGGGTGGTGGCGATCAGGGATGGAAATTTCGCGGAAGCCATTTTTGAAAAAGGCGTTCTCAAAACCGACAGAAAGGGAAAACTCTCCTCGATTAAGGGCGGCGATAAACAGAAGAACGGAACCTATGTTGAGTTTACTCCGGATAAGGAAGTATTCGGCGAATACGAGTTTAACCCGGAATTTGTCGAGCTGCGTATCCTTAACTATACTTACCTCAATACCGGCCTCACTCTTGCCTATAACGGCAAGCCTTACATAAGCAAGCGCGGGCTTTACGATCTTCTTTCCCAGGAAGCCGGCGACGAATTGTTATACCCGATTGGTTATTATAAGGGCGATCATTCCGGCCATGGCCAGCTGGAATTTTCTTTTACACATACCAACAATTACGGGGAAGGGTACTTCTCCTTTGTAAACGGCCAGTTTACTTCCGACGGAGGCACCCACCTTTCAGCATTCAAGGAAGGTTTTTTAAAGGGGATTCAGACTTATTTTAAAAAAGATTACCGCAGCGAAGACATAAGGGAAGGGACAATCGCCGCGGTAGCCGTAAAGATAAAGAATCCGGTATTTGAGAGCCAGACGAAAAACAAGCTGGGCAATACCGACATACGGGCCTGGCTGGTACAGGAAACCAAGGACGCGGTTGAAGACTGGCTGCATAAAAATGTCGAAGCTGCCAAGCTGCTGGAACAAAAGATCCTGTCCAACGAGAGCCTGCGCACGGAACTTAACGCGGTTAAAAAAGAAGCGCGGGAAGCGGCCAAGCGGATCGCCCTCAAAATACCCAAATTAAAGGATTGCAAATACCATCTGGAAGACGGCAAGGAAGGGGATAATTCCACGATCTTTATTACCGAAGGAGATTCCGCGACCGGTTCCATGGTATCAAGCAGGAACGTAATGACCCAGGCCCTCTTTTCGCTGCGGGGCAAGGTCGAAAACATGTACGGCAAGAAACGCGCTTCCATTTACAAGAACGAAGAACTTTACAATATGATGATGGCGCTTGGCATCGAAAATGACATTACCGGCCTGCGGTATGCCAGGATCGTAATCGCGACCGACGCTGATTTTGACGGTTTCCATATACGCAATCTGTTGCTTACATTCTTTCTTTCGTACTTCGAGGAACTTGTTACCGCAGGCAGGATCCATATCCTTGAGACCCCGCTCTTTAGGGTAAGGACAAAAAAAGAAACCCGTTATTGTTACACAGAAAAAGAAAGGGATCTTGCGGTTACCGATCTCGGAACCCAGAGCGAGGTAACGCGGTTCAAGGGCTTAGGCGAGATAAGCCCAAAAGAGTTCGGCCAGTTTATAGGCGAAGATATACGGCTTGTGCCTGTAACGGTGAGCGCCCTCAAGGCGGTTCCCCAGGTGCTGAATTTTTACATGGGTAAAAATACGCCGGAGCGCCGTGATTATATTATGAAAAACCTAATAGAATATGCCGGGTGATTTTTAAAGGATTGGTACTGTGGCTTTTATTAAAAATATTTTTGATCGCAATTTTTTGGAATACGCTTCTTACGTAATAAAGGATCGGGCAATCCCGGATCTGGAAGACGGCCTAAAACCTGTGCAGCGCCGGATCCTTCACACCCTTTTTGAAAAGGACGACGGCAAGTTTCACAAGGTGGCCAACATTACCGGCGAGTGCATGAAGTACCACCCGCACGGAGACGCCTCCATTGGGCCGGCCCTGGTAGTGCTTGCCAACAAAGAATATTTTATTGACAGGCAGGGGAACTTCGGCAACGTTTATACCGGCGACGAAGCATCAGCGCCCCGTTATATCGAATGCCGCTGTTCCGCCTTGTCCAAAGATATTTTTTACAATCCCAAACTGACTACCTATGTCGATTCCTATGACGGCCGCAACAGGGAACCCCTTCTTTTCCCGGCAAAAATTCCTGTAATCCTGGTAATGGGCGCGGAAGGCATCGCGGTCGGAATGTCAACAAAGATTCTGCCCCACAATATTATCGAAGTGCTGGAAGCTGAGAAGAACTGTCTGGCCGGTAAAAAATTCGAGCTGTACCCGGATTTCCCGACAGGCGGCCTGGTGGATGTTTCCGATTACAGGGACGGCAACGGGAAGGTACTTGTCCGGGCAAAACTGGATACATCGGATCCCAAACGTATTGTCATTAGGGAACTGCCGTACGGATCAACCACAGAGAGCATAATCGCCAGTATTGAAAACGCGGCCAAGGCCGGACGCATCAAACTTTTTTCAATCAACGATTTTACTTCCGAGAAGGTCGAGATCGAAATAAAACTTGCCCGCGGCATTTATTCGCAGGAAACGGTTGACGCGCTTTTTGCATTTACCGAATGCGAGCAGTCAATCTCCGTCAATTTGCTTGTGATCAAAGACGGTCTTCCGGAAGTAATGACCGTAACCGATGTGATCAAACACCACGCCAAGCAGCTTGTAAAAATTCTGACCAGGGAACTTGAACTGGAAAAAAAAGATCTGCTGGACAAGGTACACCTGCGGACCCTTGAACGTATTTTTATCGAGGAGCGGATATATAAAAACATTGAAAAAATGCGCACCGCCGAAAGCGTAGAAAAGGCCGTAATCGACGGCTTTAAGCCCTTTATGAAGGAAGTGGGGCCGCGGGGCGTCAGCAGCGAAGATGTCGATCATCTGTTAAAGATTCCAATACGCCGGATCTCCCTTTTTGACATTAACAGGGCCCATAAGGAAATGGAAGAAATCCTTGCGCGCATAAAGGAGATTAACGGACTTTTAAAAAACATAGTCGCGTATGCCATTGGCTGCCTTGATACAATAATCGCAAATATAATAGCCAGCGAGGATTACAACAAGGGCGCCAGGCGCACCAAAGTCGGCGCCTTCGAAAAAATTGATGTCAAAGAAGTTGTTAAAAAAGATATCGAACTCAAGTACGATTCCAAAACGGGCTATGTGGGAACGGCTGTCGCCGGGAAAGTCGAGGCCGAATGCTCTTCATTTGACCGCATCCTTGTAATAAGAAACAACGGATTCTGGTCTGTCTGCGATTTGCCGGAAAAATCTTTTGTAGGTCCGGACGCGTGGTGGATAGGAGTTGCGGACAAGGAAGAACTTTCAAAAATAATTTTCACCATTATCTACAAAGAAGCGGAAACCGGTTACGCCTGCATCAAACGCTGCATAATTGACGGCTGGATTATGAACAAGGATTACTCCCTGGTTCCGGAGGGCGCAAAGGTTTTGCACATAGATACCAGACCCAAGTTCGCTTTTAATATTCACTATGTTCCAAAGCCGCGTCTTAGGTCCCTCAAGGAAAGTTTTAAGGTTACCGATTACAATGTCCGCGGACTTAAGGCCGGAGGAGTGCGGCTGGCGCCCAAGGAAGCAAAAAGCGTTGAGGTTTAAAACTTTTGTTTTTATCGAGGTATGGTGATGGAAAATAATAATCCGCAAACGGGTTCTTCTTCCGGCGGCAGCGGAGATGCCGGAATTGTATTTGATACAGCTTCCGGTTTTTCTGTTGATGAACAGCAGGAAATACTTAACAAAATAAATTCTTTAAGCGTAGAAAAAGGCATAATTCCCCCTGACGGCCAGTTAAGGAACGAGGCCCGCAAGCGCGGTGTTATTTTTCCGGTGCTGGTGAACATTGCCGCTCTCCTGCTTTTGGCCGGCGGTTTTGTCTTGCTTTGGACTTTTCAGAGCCGCGGCGATCAAACAATACGGCTGGGTTCCGCGCCGCTTGGAATTACGGAACGCAAGCTTATTCAGGAGATAAGAAAAGATACCACCAACAGGCTGACGGAAAAAGAAAAACAAATAAATGATATGATGGGCCGGCTTGCCGATGCCGGCGAAGAATACAAACAGCTTGAACAGTCCATGGAAGACATGAACGAGGAGCAAAAAGAGAGGGCGGAGTATCTGCAGAATTTACAGGCCGAATACCAGGACAATCTTGAGCAGCTTCAGGATGAGCGGACCGCGATTCTTGAAGACTCAAGGATTAGGGAAGCGGGGCTAAGGACACAGGCCGATGAAAGGGCGCAGAATTTATCCGCGCAAATTGAGCAAAGCCAGGCCAGTCTTGGAGCGGCAAATCAGGAACTAGCCAGACTTTCAACAGAACAGGACAGATCCGCGGCCGCTGAAGCCCAGCTTGGCGTATTTTATAAAACGGCGGACTCTTATATAAACAGCGGTAAATTCAGCGAGGCTCAGAAACTTTTTATTACGATGGAAGAATTTCTTAACAGTCAGGTATTTTCCGGCAGCCGTACCATGGAAGCGCGCAGGCAAACCCACCTGGCAGCAGTTAAAACTCTGGAAGAAACCGCGGCCCTTATAGATGTCGCCGGTTTACAGGCCGCAGCTTCAAATGCCGCTTCGGACGCTGCACGCCGCGACCAGGAAAACGCGGCAATGCTGGATGCTGCGGTGACTCCGCTAAAGTCGAGGATTACCGAGCTTGAACAGGCCAAAGATGCCCAGCAGCGGATTATCGATATACTGAATTCGCAGGACTCAACCAGAACCCAGATTATCGCGGAATATGACAGCAGGATAAATGATCAGCAGAACATGATCGCCGATCTGCGCGATCAGTTATCAAACCTGGCGGGCGTTAATTTAAACCAGCAGCAATCGCTGAACCAGCGTGATGATACCATAACGGATTTAAAAAACCAGATTACTTCGCAGGATCAAAAAATCAGCCAGCTTAATACGGCCGCGGCCGCGCTGGAGCAGCGTTATAGTCAGCTCAACGCGGTATCTGACGCGCAGGGCCGCCAGATTACCCAGCTTAACACCGAAGCTGCTTCCCGCGATCAGCAAATCACCGGTTTAAATTTGGGAATAACTTCACGCGATCAGCAAATTACCCAGCTTAACAATATCAATGATCAATTACAGAGTCATATCAGCGAAATCGGCCAGTCATACGATGATCTCCGCAGCCGCGTTAATATCGTACCTTCTGCAGTTGAGGCCGCGATAGAAAACCCAAACGTCCAGGCCCTGCTGGGGCCGCAGGCCAGACGTGATCTGCTGACCATAATACAGCAGGCAATCGCGCAGGCGGTGCAGTAGTTTATCTACTTGCTGTTCATTACTTCCACGCCGTTCCAGTCAGGGGGAGGCGGATCGGTCAAGTAAATCCGGCAGCGTTCCAGAAGGTTTGCCGCGTTAAAATCACCGGGCAGCAGGGACAGGGCTTCATTAAAACAATCGGCTGCGGATTTAAAATCGCGTTTTGGGGGCAGGTAGAATTCCATTCCGCGGTTGTGGATTTGCCAGGCCTTTTCTTCAGCGCCGCTTAATGCCCGTTTTACGGTGTAGATTTTTACGCCTTCGCTTTTGCCTTTTACTGCGACTATGTCCAGCAGGCGGCAGTATATTTTTGAAATATTATTACCGGATGATATCCTTGAGTATACGGATTCCGTAACGAGCAATTCGGTATGGTACATTTTATTTAGGCCTTCCATACGCGAGGCAAGGTTCACTTCATCGCCGATTACCGTGTAATCCATCTTGCGCTCGCTTCCTATATTGCCCACGGTGACCAGACCGTAATTGATGCCGATGCCGATTTGGAATTCGGGCTTGCCCAGTTTATTTTGTTTTTTATTAAAGCCGGCCAGAGCGTCGATCATATCAAGACCGGACAATACGGACGCAAGCGCGTCGTCCTCCTGATTTACCGGAGCGCCCCAGAAAGCCATGATCGCGTCTCCGATGTATTTGTCGACAATGCCGTTTCTGTTCATTATTATATCAACCTGATCGGAGAAATACCTGTTAAGGGATTCAACAAGATCAACCGGGTTGTTTTTAAATTGTTCGGAGATCGTTGTAAAGCCGCGTATGTCGGAGAAAAGAATGGAAAGGTTAAGGTCCTCGCCGATTTTAAGCATTGATCCCTGTGTTGTAAAACACCTGTCAATAACGCTTTTTGGTACATACTTCTGAAAAATCTGGCGTATCCTCTGTTCTTTTTTCCCCGCCAGAACCGCATCGAAAGCATAACGCTTTATCTGGCTGTAGGCTTTTTCCAGTTCTTTAAGCATGTGGTTGAAAGTCGAAGCGAGCTTGCCTGTTTCATCGCGGTATTCAACATCCACTCTTGACGCGAGATCCGCCCCGCTTATAATCGAATTCATTGCCTTAATGATCCTGGCCAGCGGATTGGTCAGGCGCCGCGCGAAGTAAACAAGCATTGTAACAGAAATTAGCAATGCGATTGCCAGAATGATCAGAGTCTGGAAACGTATCTGATCCGCGTCGCTGTAGAAGGTTGAGCTTTTTTCTGTAAGAATTATATACCACTGAAACGGTGTAAAATAGAAGGCCTTTATTATCCGTTCCGCGCCGGCCATTGTTACAGTCTGGATACCGTCGTTTTCTTCATTCAGCAACTGCATAATTGCCGGTGTTTCTTCTGGCTTAAGTTCCATTGGCGAAGTAGCCATGACAACAGAGCCTGAGTCATCAAGAGCCAGGATGCATTCGGTATTGCTTAATATTATGCTTTGGGCGTAATTCTCCACCGCTTTTTTTGCTGCCTCAACCATGTCGGGTCTGGACGCGAAATTATTTTCGGTTAAAAGTTCCCATTGGTTTTCTGCGTATTTTTCCAGCTCGCCGGCCTTGTAACTAAGGAATTGCCGCGCAATGCGGGTTACACCGTTAACCGCGGAAAAATAAGAAGCCGTTTCCGCAAGAAACAAAGTTACAATTATTAAAGGCAGGACTACCAAAATAATTTTGGAACGGATTTTCATTATGATTAAAGTTTAAAATACAGTCAAAATCCCCGCAAGTAGCTTTGCCGCGGGCGGTGTCGCAGCGGTTAGCCGCAAACAGCCTTTGCGGGCGGCCGCAAATAGCGGGCGCAGACAGCGGGTTAAACCTGCCGATCCGGTTATGCAGCGAAGTTCAGCTCGCTTATGTATCCTGTCCGCAGACAGAGGTTAAAAAGATGGCGGGGTATGCCAATTTCGGTAATTTTTTCGCTGCCGTCGATAATTCTGGTTAGTCTGACCCTGTATCCGTCATTATCTTCGGAGAGTATATCAAAATATTCTATTTTACCGGCCTGGCTTTTTATGCCGTATCTTTTCATAAAAAATACCCCTATTATGTATATCGGTATAAAAAATAAATTTAAAAGGCAAAAAGCAAAATGGCATATAGGGAAGAGTGGTTCAATGATGAGGAATTCTGGAAACAATACGCTCCGATCATGTTTGATGAAAAACGCTGGAGTGAAGTACAGATCGTGGCCGACGGTGTTACCAGGTTAGCAGGCTTAAATCTTTACGGCGAAAAACAGGTTGATAATAAACCAGTCAGTGTAAGATCGCAGGCATCCGGTCCGCGCATTATCGATCTCTGCTGCGGTTTTGGCCGGATAACCCTTGAGCTCGCACGCCGGGGTTTTGAAGCCGCAGGTGTTGACATAACCGCTTCCTACCTTGAAACCGCCCGTGAAGACGCCGCTTACGAGGGACTGGACATAGAATTTATCCAGGATGACGTACGCCATTTTAAAAGAAAAAACACATATGAGGCGGCCGTCAACCTGTACAATTCTTTTGGCTATTTTGAATATCAAACCGACGATTTGCTTTTTTTAAAAAACGCCCTTTACTCCCTGCGCGAAGGCGGCGCGTTTATCATTGATGTATTGGGAAAAGAAATCGCAATACGGGATTACACCGAAGCCGAATGGTTCGAGCGCGCAGGTTTTACTGTCCTGACCGAATGTATGCCCGTTGATTCCTGGGCCAGCACCTGGAACCGCTGGATCCTTATCAAAGGCGGCAAACGGCGGGAAAAGGTTTTTGTGCAGAGACTTTACGCTGCTTCCGAACTGCGGACCATGATGTACCAGGCCGGTTTTTCCGCGGTAGAGCTCTACGGAAACTGGGACGAATCGCCCTACGATAATGACGCGCAGACTTTGATAGCAGTTGGGCGTAAGTAGTTCCGTGTAAGTAATTCCGGAACAATTACCTAAATCACTTCCAGATAATCCCTGTCCGCCAGAACCGGGAAAGGAGCGGCCGGCAGGGTCTGGTACCAAAAAGCGACGGAGGCAATATCATCCTGCAGCGGCAGGTAGCGTTTGCCTTCGCGCCACCCAAGCGCCTGGATCGTTACTTTTAAATCCCGATCAAACCGTATGGGATCGGTTATGTGCCAGCGGTACATTCCAAAGCGTTTCTGGCTTTTGTAGAGTTCGTCGCGCTTTACTTCGTGGAAACCAGTGTACGGTGTTGTAAACGAAATGTAGCGATCCCTTGTATAGGGGTCTTCAAAATCGTAGGAACCGCAGAAGTAGTCCTCCGTCCCTGTGCCGCAGATAGTCGGATATTCATCGCCGTCCAGGTAAAATTTTATTTCACCTTCTCCCCACCAGCCGTTGTTGTTTACTCCCCAGGCCATGTAGGTGCCCACGTATTGGCCCTTACCTTTTACCCCGTCAAGGATCGTGTGCAACGATTTATAGGGCAGCGGATTGTTTCTGCGGAACTGGGCGTGGAAATACGCGAAGTTCAGCGGGGCAGAATTATCAGCGGACTCCGGAGCAGCCGCAAGTATATAGTCTATTTGGTAATAATAAGTAACGTTTTCTTCGTCGCGGTTTTCCAGGGTAATTCTGCAATTTTTATTAAAAGGCATATTCCAGTAGCAGTTAAAAGCGCTGCCCGGATTAACGCAGACAGCAAGGGAAGAAATCTGGCTGTAACATTGCCAGCCGGAACAAAAGAAGTCGCCGACCGGGCATTCCACCGACGGCGCTGCCTGGCCGTCCCAATAAAAACGGATTATTGTATTGCGCCATTTTCCTGTAGGCGTCATCCAGATATGGGTAATGGCGCCGCTTCCCTCAATATTGGCAATTTCAAAAACTTCATGCGGTTTTATCGCAATATATGGATTTACTTTCCAGCCCTTGCCCAGTTCGCGCGCGGCGTTTCTTGCCGTGCCGGTGTCCAAACCGGCCATACCGCCCCTGCCTTTTTCACCCTTCATGTTTTCCGGACTTATCGATCGTGATTTTGCGTCTGACAACAGGCAAAGATTACCAAGGTTTGATGAAGTAATGCTGTTCATTTACAGGCTCCTGTTACTTAATTACCATTATTATATAGTAAAATCAGACCAAAATCGCGGGGCTGGACATCAGGCCCTGGGGTTCCAGCGGATAACCGTTTTCGTTGTGCCGTTCAATGCCCAGGGCATTGCCCATGGAACAGATCAGTTCCAGTGTAAAATTGCCGGCTTGAACCTCCGCTTCGTAAGGTTCAAACGGCAGCAGCAGGGGTTCCCTGCCTGGTGTATAAAGGCGCAATGCTATGCCCCGGAAATTATCCGCATGCAGGATGCCTGGTTCACCCGCACACATATTGTACTTGACGCTTCCTGCGTAAAAAGGCAGTCCCTGTTTTGTAATGTCTCCGGGCCATAACTGCCGGACAGGCGGAACTAGCGACAGGTTAAAGCCATTAACCGTTACGCCGAAGTCTCCGAGCAAATACATTGCCTCAAGGTCAGTCTCTTCATCAAAGTCGCAAATGCTTGTAATTGTGTTTAGGCCTTCTATTAATAATGAATTTTCAAGCCGCAATTTCCGGATGCATTTATCGGCCAAATAACCGCAGTCTATCTGTTCCAGCGGTTTACCGTTAACGATCAATGTATGATGCTCAGGCTGTTCAAGGCAAAGGTACAATTCGCCGGCAGGAATGCTTGCAGCCTCAAAACTGTATTCCAGTTTCACAGAGCAATGCCTGCTGCTGCCGGATAAAAAGGTACGTTTAAACCACGGCTGGTACATGCTGTTGCTGCGTTTTTCCAGGCCCATAAAATTCCGGACTGCTGTGTCGGTCTGCAGGATGTGCGCTGTTCCTTCGGGGCCGCCTTGGGCAGAAAAATGGGGCCTGTCCAAAAGCAGGATATTGGGGGAATCCAGTTCAATGTTAAAAGGACCTGCGCTGCAGAGTTTCCCGGTATAATTTTTTAGTTTAAAAGCAGGCAGTTTCTCGGGTATTTTAACAATGAAAAACAGGGCGCTGCCGCCCTTTGGAATTTCTATGGAGAATTTAATCCTGCTGCCGGCCTGTTCTGCGTTAATGACAAGACGTTCACAGGTCAGCGTATTGAATATCTGTACCTGGCCTTCGCTTTGCAGATTAACATTCCCGCTGAAACCCGTATTAAGCCGGGTATTTACCAGCAGCAGTGTATCGTATTCATCTCCGCGGCGGTGCATGGCGAGTATGTCAGAAGAATTATCACCGTTCACACGGACTGTACCGTATACCGAAAATTCGGATTCTATTTCTTTAAAGGAATTCCCGATTACCGGGAAATCGGCAAAGCATAAATTGTCAGCAAAATTAATGACACTCACAGGCTTGTCTATAAAAACAACACGCCCGCCGGATGCTGCGAATTGAGACAACAATGCGGCAATTCCCCGGCGCATACTTATAAGGGGCGGCACCGCTACGCATCTGTAACGCATTTGTCCGATAACCAGCTGCACGCCATCGCCGTATTTTTCCATGCGGCCATGTTTCTCTATCATTGCTTCTTCGCTGACATCAAAATCAATCTGCAGTCCCATTAGGGATCTGGTGAATGATTTAAATGATTTTTCATATTCCCAGAATGGTTCGCTGTAGTCTGCTCCTGGTCTGTGAGCCGCCCAGCCGGGCAGCAATATGCCTGAGACTGCATCTACAGGATGTATAACCAGCAGTGAACAAAGGGGAGCGCCGCCGGTTACAGCCATTCCAAGCCGTGCAAAATGATCCTCGACTGCTTTGTAATCGCGGTGCCAGGCCTGCTGAAAAGATAGATCCGGAGGACAGTCCCGTTTGCGCTGGCCGGCCAGGCTGTAAAGGGACAGGTGCGGACAGCGCAGATTGATACCAAATACTGTGTTCCATTCCCCGTAGGACTTATACTGCTGTAAACTGTAGCCCCAGCCGGAATGCGCATACATTTCACACATAGTCCATTTCTTGCCGAATTGTCTTGCCGCACTCTGAACCTGTTTCGGGACCATGTACTCTACACGTCCGCTTATAAGATCAATGCCGGGCGCCTGCATGGATTCATAAAACCGGTCGACTACGCCGCAGCCCCAGCTAAGCATGTAAAGATCGTCCTCGCCCAGGAAATGTCCGGTGAGGGTAAGTCCGTTCTCGCCGCACCATCGGGAAATCTGCTCAATATACGCTTCCAAAAAAAGCTGCGCTGTAACTTCCGCGGTATCATAGCGTACTTTTGATTTAATCTCACCGGCTCTATTAAAAAATACCTCAGGCAGCCGGTCAAGGATCCCGTAACCCATACGTCTTTCGAATTCCGCCGCAAAATCTGTTGTCCACGGGATCTGATACTGGCTTCCCTGGCGTTCCCATTCCGTATTGTACGGGGTGCCCAGGAAAACCGACCGGTTAGGCTCATCGGTAAAAATCCCCTTTATGCCTTTTCCGAATTCGTCTCTGAACTGCAGATACGGTTTGTAAGCAACATCAATAAACCTGGCCACTGTTTGTTTGCTCAGTGTATCAATATAAGTAGTACCGTTATAAAAACCTATATTGCTGTCATTCGGAAATCCTGTCTGCACGCAAAACGCCAATACATCTTCATCATCACCGGGAATGATCTTACCTGCCTGTGCTGAATTTCCCGGAACAACGGGATTTATTTTCTGATATGAAACCAGGCAGCCGTCCCGAATTTCTGCCCTGAAGACTGCAATCGCATTGGTTGGTATGCTGTCTCCTTTTGTACGCAGGCAGTGCAGCCTTTTGACACGGCAGCGGTGATCCATGGTCACATAACCGCCCGCAATACCGCTTGGCCAGCGGTCCTCATCGTAGAGCCAGGTTTCCATCCCGGTTTTTTTACTTTCGTCGATACCGGCTTTAATCATCTCAAACCACTTGTCACCGAGAAACGGTGTTTTTAAACCTACGCGGGAATGCATAAAATACCCGCCAAAACCCATTTCCCTGAATATATTAATCTGCCGCCGAATTTCGTCTGCATCCAGTTCATCATTGAGCGCCCAGAAAGGTTTTGCCCTCCATTGAGAGGCGGGATTTAAATAATCATTGATTTTCATAATGTTCCCTGCTTTAGGTTGACAACACAGTCTTTAGGCATGTGCAGTTCAGCCTTAACCCCGGCCGGTACAGAAATATCTGCGGTCAGTACATTCTTAACATATTTAACGCTGACATCTATCCTTCCCTGCGGAACCGGCACACTCCCGCTGATCCACGACAGGCCGCACATTTGAGGCTCTATAATAATTTTAGCGCATCCCGGTTCCAGGGGACGTACACCCAGAATATAAGCACCCAAAAAATAAGCCGGCGCCGCAGACCATGCGTGACAGTGACTGCGTGTTAGATAACCGGGCAGGAAAAAGAACCCCTCCCAGCGGGTAGCGCATTCCCAGCATGTGGTGGCATCGTATTCCAGCATACGCCCCCATACTTTACGCATGTCATCAAGCACCGTATTGAGGCTGTTCTGTTTAATCAATGTTTCATAATAGAAAAAATTTACAAAAGGACTGTAGATCTTTAGAAAATTATCCGGCGGGTTAACCAGGTATTTTTCTACTATTTGCTTTCTGCTGCCGGCCGCGCATCCGCACAAATGTACCGCTAGATTAGTCTGCAATCCGACAACCCCGGAAAGTTTCCCGTCGGCATGACGGCTGTCAGCATAGGCCTGCAGGTTTTCGTTCCATAAATGCAGGTTGATGGCTTTGCACAATCCGGCCGAACGTTCAAGCAGCCGTTTTTCATCATCGGTTTTTCCCAGAATTGCGGCCGCATATGCGGTGTCATTGAGTGCCCGGACCAGAAAGGCGTTCTGGTGAGTTATGACGCCTGTATCGGGGGTATCCATGGGAGCCCAATCAAGCATGTTCCATGCTTCGATCTCAAATAGACCGTCGGCGTTCATAAACTGTTCTGTGTTGTCTGCCGTTGCAATCATGGCCGGATAAATTTCATTTAAGAATTCCCTGTCACCGGTAATTTCGTAATACTCGCGGCAGGCGGTTACCCATAAAAAGGACCAGTCCGGAATTATGCTGCGCCATCCGCTTGGGACATGGGACTCAATCAGGGGCGAATGCCGCAATGAACCGGCAGCCAGTTTAAGGCTGTGTTTTACAATTCCATAAGCGCCGAATAGATAATAATCGATCAGGGCTTCGTTTCGGGAATCACCCACCCAGAAAGTCTGTTCGAAAAGCGGGCAGTCGACAAAAGTGTCTTCCATGCACAGCCGGGTAGTGTGGCGTGAGATTTCCCATATGCGGTTAAGCAGAGCGTCAGAACAGCGGAAAGAACCGGTTTCGGCAACAGGATAATTCGATTGGCAGAAATGAATTGAATATACTTTGGCGGGTGCGGACAGATTGTGCACTGTGAACTGTATAAAACGGCCGCCGCGCCGGAGCTTGGAACGGTAAAACTGCCGGCCTGTGCGTGTTATGTAACGCATGACATTGTTGGTGCCCTGCGGATGTTCAATAAAACCATCATGCATGCTTTCAAACATGTAAAAATCAAGAACAGCTGCCGGCGGAAAATCGATATCAAATTCCAGATAACCCGATTGTTCCTGTCCCAGATCAAGCAGGAATTCCCAATCTCCGCCGCTGTCCGGCACAACCGAAGTAAAACTGTTATTGGCCATACACATGTTATGCGTATCACCGGCAGCGGATTGCGAACGGACCAATGTCCTGAATACGGAATCTATGTACGCATTGTCCGTAAACAGGTATTCTTGCGGAACCGGTTTTGCCCATTTTATAAAATCGGCCTTCTCAGGAATTTCCGTTGAATCCCTCAGACCCAGATATTCGGGGGTTAACGGCAGTTTATTATCGCATCGGACACCGCACCTGCTGCCGGCCTTGATGCCGAACGGCCCGACTACTGCCCAGTCACGCACATTTAAGTTTTCGGGAAAATCAAATCCAAGATAAACGGCCGTATCGCGGTACAGACCGCTGATGTCTGCAAACAGGCGGTTCCTGCCTTTTTCAAGATGAACATTATAGACAGGCCCGTCCCTGTATTCGAAATTCTGAGAGCCCAGTCTTATATGTCCCCAAAATTCGGTATGCGGGCACATGAACAGGATTATGCGGCCGTCCATTGAATACGGAGCTTCAATTTCTGATGTCAGGAAAGCGTAAAAAACGCGCCGGTTGGCATCGTTTGCCGATCCGTACAGACAGCGCCGCAGATCTATTGAGAGTGTTTGTCCGATCGGTTTCACAATATTTTTATACAGGATTTTTTTGGGATAGACCGGTTCATCGGTAAGAAACGGAATGTCCCTTTGTACCGGGATACCCCAGGGTTCCATTCCGGTTTCTCCGATAACGGCAGCGCTGTCCCAGGAGCTGTCCGTAAAATCGGTGCATATCCAGTTTTTGTCAAACAGGTTGGCATCGTATACTTCTCCCCAGGAAAGCCGGATATTGACCATGGGCGCAGTTTTTTTATAACCGGAATGTATTGCGGTTTTCCAGGAACTGTCTGTCCCGATACTTGCGGAGATTTTTCCGTTATTATAAAAATCAAGCTGTGCCAAAAGACCGCCCCGGCCTTCGATATACTGGAAGCTGCTGATGCCGTAATGGTTTACAAGTACAGCAATGGAATTGGCGCCGGGAACAAGGTAATCGTTTACCGGGTAGCTGTCATAGGGCAGTTCTGCAGTCCAGTTTCGTACCGGACCGCTGCCTATGCGTCTGCCGTTTATACTGACAGTGTAACGTGAATCAGCGGTGATGTGTAAAACCGCATCATCGAATTTTTCTGTTAAAATAAATGTATGTCTGAAACATGCCCGGTGATTCTCCGGATTTTTGCCGCTGTTATCCCAAATCCATTTTGCCAGCCAATTCATTAATTTTCTCCGCTGAATTTTATATCAATGTATTTTAACAGCCGCATCCGCATTGTTTTAATGATCTCTGTATAACCGCTGCGTTTTGCCAGATTTATAAATTCACCCGGATCTTTTTCCAGATCGAAAAGTACATCGCCGCCGCTGCGGTAATAAATATACTTGTATTTTTTATCACGCACCATGAATTCGCTTTGTGAGTAATTTTTTACACGGTATTCGGAAAAAACATCTTCGTCATCGCTGTCACTCTCCAGCGGATGCAGTACCTTGCCGGCCCAGCTCTCCGCATCAAGCCCTGCCGGCGCATTGTCCATCGGTGCAAGCGGAACGCAGGAAACCGGCCCTGTTCCTGTAAGATCAACAAGCGTTGGGTATAAACCGATCTGGTTGATAAGCCGGTCAGAAACTACATTCTGCCCGTAATGTCCGGGCCAGCTTACTATCAGCGGCATTTTGACCGATGGATCAAACATACAGAACTTTTGGTATATACCGTGATCGCCGTCCATCTCGCCGTGATCGGAGGTGTAAATCACAATGGTATTTTCCAGTAGGCCAAGCCTTTCCAGCGAATCATACAAATACCCAATGCGGGTATCCACAAAGGCCAGGTTTCCCAGGTACCCTGCAATTGCGCTTTTACGGTTCACTTCCGGAAAACCTGAAAAATTTTGTGACATTTTACGTATGCAATCCGGATATTCTGACAAGTCGCCGGGGTCTTTAAGCTTTATGCTGTCCGCAGGGTACATTTCCGCATATTTGGCTGGAGGGTGAAACGGCGTATGCGGTTTCATAAAACTTGCCACAAGAAAGAATGGCTGTTTCCCGTTCAGTTCAAGAAATTTAACGGACTCCCTGGCGATAAAACTTTCCATGTGATCTTCTTCGGCCATGGCCGAAGCGTATTTTTCCGGAGGAATGGAATTAACATGACCGATCCACGGAGACTTTCCGTCAATCCATACATTACGCAAATCTGGGAAGCCCGCACCGTCATCATCTACGGTCCAGTAAAATTGCGGTGAAATCTGATGGCTTCCGATTTCGTCAGCATAATACTGAACTTTGGGCCCAAGGTACATAAGCCAGTCGTTTATGCTCATGTAAAAATCGAACCCGTGATTGCAGGCATTGTTGAAATGCATTTTCCCGATAAGTCCGGTATAGTATCCATTGGACGCAAAATGATGTGCCATTGTGCGGTAGCGGCGATCCAGAACATCCTGGTTCGTATCTGCGCCTGTGGTGTGCGCGTACAGACCTGTCAGCATTGCGCTGCGGGAAGCCAGACATACGGGGTATGCACAGTAAGCGTTCTTAAACCTGACACCCCTGCCGGCGATTTTATCGATATTGGGAGTAGGCGCCGGCATATTGCCTCCCCAGTCCCGGAGCCTGGTACAGCCCATGTAATCGCTGCGGTGCTGATCTGTCATTATGATCAGTACATTGGGTTTGGTATTTGCCATTTAATCGCCCTCCGGAATTTTCTGTTTATTCATTTGAAAGTATGGTGAAGCTTTTTTCTCCTGCTTGTACTGCGCATCCGGCAAGCCTGGTACGCAGGTCGGCTTTGATTTCAGCATAATATGGATCATCGATCAAATTGTTTTTTTGTGAAGGATCCCTGAAGTTGTCAAACAGGCGCCTGTCTCTGTACACATCCGAATAACTGTCGTTCCATGGATGCATATTCGGAGCGTCCACACAGTAAGTGTACTGATCTGTACGAATGGCGCGGCCCATATAACTTTCGCTTATCTGTATATAAACTTCCTTCCGCCATTCCTTTTTAAAATCAAGCAGCGAATCTCCCTGCATACCGCAGCTGTCACCTCCGGCTGCTTCTGCAATTGTTTTGGGTATATCAAGCAAACTGACAAGTCTCTTGTCGTCAAGGCCGGCGGGAAAACCCGGTCCGCGTATTACCAGGGGAATGTGAATCGTGTTTTCGTAACAGGTACGTTTGTAGTCATCTGTTCCGTTGGACGCTATCTCATGAGTTCTGGTCCGGAAATGACAGCCGTGATCGGAAGTGTAGATAACGATTGTGTCATCATACAGGCCTTTTTGCTTGAGTTTATCCAATACCCTGCCCAGATTCCGATCCAAGGCATTACAGCAGCCAAGGTAGTCCGGCATCTGTGTTTCCCAGTCTCCCATACCGGGCTGCAGATCCGGCGGCGGTGTAAAATTAGCGAATTTTTCTTTGCTGCCTTGCGGACCTTCAAAGCGATCGTGGTTATTCTGATGATGCGGTTCAATATGCGACAGAAACAGGAAGTACGGTCTGTCATTGGTCCAGGAATCGATAAAGTCCAGTGCATAATCGGTAACGCAATCGGTGCGGTAACCCGAGAACTCCACCCTGTTACCGTCAGCGTCAAACAGATAGCCGCCGCTGCTGTCGGATGTTTGTTCCAGGGCATCAGAAGCAACCCAGAAACCATCATAACCGCCGCGCCGCTCAACCGGTATTGGTTTTCTTTCCAAATCAATGCCTGCCAGCCTTTGCTCCCTGCTGTAACCGGCCAAATCCGACGCGAGGTGCCACTTGCCGACATAACCGGTTGTGTAGCCGGCTGCTTTCAGTCTGCGTGCCAGGGAGTTGCAATCCGGCGGCAGCGGTCTGCCATTGCGGAAATTCCCTGTCATTGTCGGATAGAGACCGCTCTGCATGCAGGCGCGTGCAGGTCCGCATACAGGCTGCGGTGTGTAGGCCATTTTAAAGTTGACACCTTCATTGGCCATCCTGTCCAGGCGCGGCGTGACATCCAGTGATTGTCCGTTGCATCCCAGCGTATCGAAGCGCTGCTGGTCAGAAAAAAATACGATGATATTCGGTTTTTTCATGAAACTGCTCCGTTATCGTTAATTAAAATTTTCCACCATAAAATTTTCATTCCCTCTGCATGCGCCAAGGATATCGCCGGCGCCGTTACCCCATTTAGCTCTGAGGAAAAAACGCTTCTTGCTGGTTAATGCCGCAGTCTTTTCGATTTCGCAAATCTTCAGCCACCATTTGTTGTTTTCATCAAATTTTATTGCAGGGAAACTTTCCCCTTCCCCGATCGGTAGTTTATCTGCCCAAATCGTGTTTTGTTCAAAATGCGGTTCACAGCCGAATGTAAGAGCATGTCCGACAGACCAGCCGTGAATAAACATGGGCACTGTCTCGCCGCCGTAATAAACAGTGTAAATATCATAAAGTGTTTTTTCGATTAAATAATTTGTATCTGTCCATTTGCGTGTCCAATCGGTTTTTTCTTCAATAAATCCAGTAATTTCTGCCGGTATTTCAGGGTTGTCTTTGGGTGCTGTAACAAGCAGAAGCGGACGGTCGTATAAGCAGGCATTCCACCATGCTTCCCAGCGTTTTTTAACATCGTCCCAGTCTTCCTTAATATCGTACAGATTCATAAAACAGTTCCGTACTGGTTGTAGTGTTCGATCATGTGCATTATTTCATACCCGTAAATATTCAGGTTTTGTTCTCTGGCTACCGGTCCCAGACGGTGTCCCTGGATAAAGACAGAGACATCATCTGTTTTTGTACGAAGGGTATCGCGTACAAAATCAATTCTGTTCTTGTATGGTTTGGTATTGCTCATCAGCCACCTGGTAATTATCACGGTGTTTGTTCCCCTAAAAACATCAACTGCTTTTTCAAAATAATTTTCGCCGGCATTGATCCAGACAGCGCGGAGATTTTTTATGTTGTCCCGGAATGCGGTAAACAGGTGCGAATAATCCCCGCAGCAGTGTATGCCAAAACCGCCGAAGGCATCGGAAATTTTGTTGTAAACGGGAACGATAAATTTTTCAAATGACTGCGGGGACAAATTGACAAAAGTATCATCTTCGCACAATATACCGCATTCCTGCGGCCACCATGTATCGTGCATGGGCTGAAGCGAAATGTTACTTACGGTTTCACGCTGTTTTTTAAAAAAGGAAATATAAAGATCGGTCAGCCGTCCCAGAAATTCCCCAAGCTTTTCCGGCTGTTCGTATACCGATGACAGGATTTCAGTCTGATCCACAACCAGGCCCGCAACAGAAATCGGTCCGTTGCCCGGAAACATTTCAATGGGCAGGTTCCCCTGTATATAACCGTCTGTGTACTTTAAAAAAGAAAGGGCATATGACAAAGGATCGGTATCAATGGTAACATCCGGAAGTTTGTCAATTTCATCGAGCGTTCTGCATACAGGTTTTGTACCGACTGGCTTAAGGGTATATGTGGAGCCAAACGCGGCTGCTTCTACATCGTACATGTGGAACTGCGGCTTGAACATCGGTATTCCCCAGTCATGCCCCCAGACCCTTCTGTCCAAAGCATCCAGCCGTGTTTCAATCATATTGTCCCAATGCTTCTCCTGGTGAACCACATCCTGGACAACCTTGTACTCGGTGTAGGGTATATCCTTCTTTTCCCGGCTGAACAGCGGCACTACGTACCCAAGACCTCCCCTGTTTTTCCCCATAAAAAGATCGGTGAGATTTTTTTTAATTTCCGGAAAATTTTTATCATACAGGGTTGAGTAACTTGTTATGTCTTTCATTCTTGTTTTCCTTAATACCATTTTATCGCTTTCGGAGGCACATAATAATTGGTTTCCTTTTCTGCGTACTCTCCCCTGCGGTATTTTTTGTAAAAAAGCGGATACTCATAGAGTTTTATTTGGGTAGGTTCGGTGCCCATGCTGTCTTCTTCGCCGCTTTCCTTAAAGCCGATTATTGTTGATCCGACAAGATTAACGCTGACACGGGCCCTGCCCAGTCCGTGCGGCCGGTGGTTATAATCCGGCATTGTGATCTCAAGCGTCCGCCTGGGCTGCGGAAAGGTAAATTCGATCTGCTCGTTTCCGGTCAGATTGCTTATCCTCATGTAGCGTCCGGCTATATCCGGTACAACAACATTACCATTCATTTTTACGCAAACATCGCATAGCCGGATCCAGCCCGGAATGCGGACATTAATATTTTTGGTTGTCTTGTTCTTTATTAAAATTTTCCCCTCATACGGAAGGTAACTAATTAAATCCATCCACGGTGAAAACCGCGTATAGAATAAATTTACCGTTGAGACGCCGTTATTGTGGCGGATTGCCGCTTCCCAGCCGTAATAAAAGCCCTGGATCCCGTTGCCCGTACAGCATGCCATCTGGTTGGGTAGCTGGTACATGCCGCCCCTAAGGGCGTTGCACATGGCGCCCATGGAACGTTCAATGACATCGTCTGTATCTTCAAGTCCGGGTATGGGTTTTACTGCAATTGACCTCGTAAAACGCATATCAGTGGGAGCTCCGATCCTGGAGTCCTTTGGACGTTCGGCGAATTTTTGACCCATTTTGTAGTAGGCCTCTGCATCCATGCACTGCGCCTGTGTCGCGGCGTTACGGATCGCATAATCAACATCGTCCCAGTAATCACCGACTCCTGCGTCGCTTAGCGCAATACCAAGAGCCGGCCAGTCACCTACACAGCAGCTTTCATATCCCAGACTCGAACCAAGCTGGGGTGACAGATGATGCCGGTAGAACTGGTACCCGTCATTTACAAATTCCAGGGCCTTTATATCTCCGGCGATAATCGCATAATCAAGAATACCGCGGAATGCTGCCATATTGCCGTGTATGTGTCCCCAGGTATGAGCCCTCTCCGCCCCGACATCCGGGTCAAGTTCATTGCCGGCGCCGTAAAATTTTTTCTTCATCCCGAATCGTGCAAGCCTAACCGAAAGGTCAAGCATGCGTTCATCGCCGCTTACCTGGTACCACTTCATCAGGCCCCGGATGGGCAGGGTCTGGTAAAACACCGTTGAACCTTCGTTGCCTTCCTGCGGGCCTCCTGGTTCGTTTGTGTGCGGCCAGCCATTCTTTACCCATGAAAAATCGTTCCCGCATTTGGAATCCGGGAAATAGGCGTAATCATTTTTACGGACTGCTATTTCGTTTATTTTTTCGGCAGTACGCTGCATGGCCCGTTTCCAGACTTCATCGCCGGTCAGCTGGTAATAGTACCACATTCCGTTGATCAGGCGGCCGTTTCCTGCCACATTGGCATAATCCTCATTCCAGTCCTTGCGGCCGTATCCAACGCCCACATTCCAGGGACGATCGGGCAGCGCCCTGTCGTACATCAGACCGTCTTCTTTAATATTTTCCATAAAAGATTGAATAAAACCATCTTCATTCTGAATTTCGGAAGCTCCGGTAATGCATTTCATAAGGGCGAGAGCCTCAAGGTACTTCGGCTGCACACCAGAGGGCATGCTGCTCCAGTGGAGAAAATAGGCCGGTCTTGCCTGGTAATATGTTAGAAAATAAGGTTCGTAGTATACTTTTGGATCAATAGTGCCCATAAGACCGTTGATTGCCAGCTTTGCGTGCCACGCGAGATCGAGATTATCAGGTACGGTTATCTTTTTCTCTTCGGGGATTTTCATGGATATGTACATGGGTTTACTCCTGCAGTTAGACCAGGTATTGTCAACATATTGAAATTTTCAGTTAACGTTAACCTGTTATTATCATATAAACATATAAAATCCCGGCTGTCAAGTTTTAAACTTCTTCGACACCATCAGGCAAAGTTACCGCATATGACCCATCCCTGAATCTGACAATGATATCGCCCTGCGGCAGGGGATAAGCGGCAGTGTAATCTTCTCCGATGTTTCGGGGATTTAATCGAATTTTTCCGCATCCGGGTTCGGCTATCTCAAGCCCCATGATGTTTTTTATTAGGAACTCTGCAGGTCCGGCTCCCCACGCATGCGAGAATGATCTCATGAATCCCAGGTATTGTCCGGATCGCCATGAACCGTTATGCCCCCATTCTTCGTTAAGTGAAGTTGCCCCGCGGTCAGCCATCCAGGCGCCCCAGCGGTCGCGGATTATCTGGCAGGCAATATCGGTGCACCCCGCTTTGTCAAGCGCCTGTAAAGTTATTGCCGCGGCAAATGGTTCAGCCATAGTGAATTTTATCGATTTGTTTATAAACATTTTATTAATTATATTTGCGGCTTCCTCACTATCGCACAGACCCCACAGAATAGCCGCCATATTGCTGTGTTCGCTTACACCGGATTTTTGTCCTTTTAAATTCAGGTCTGTATACACACCTTTATTGTTGTCAAAAAATTGTGTGTTATATGTTTTTTTTATTCCTGCCCGGACATCTGTCAGGTAACTTACCATACGGGTGTCACCCATCAAATCTGCCATCTTTAAAATCTTTGCAGTTGTACCGTAAAACAGCGCATTTAAAAATGTGCTTTCACCGCTAACATGGTCCTGGCCGTAACCCAGACCTTCGATTTTGGCCCAATCGACAAACGCGCGGTACGGCAGCGGGCCGATTAACCCGTTCTTATCCAGGTATTCTGTAACCCCATAAACGATCCTGGACACTTGCGGATAAAAGCGGACTATCCACTGTTCATCACCTGTGTATTCATAATGATTCCACAGTGCGCCCGCCCACCATATTGAGCAGTCAAATACCGTCCCGCGCCACGCTCCGTTCCAGTTATGGGTTGCTTCCTTTATAAGTCCGGACGGAAGCTGGACCATGGCTGCCTGCCACAGGAATTTCCCGGTCAGTGCAGTATCACCAAAACAGGCATAGATGCCGCCCAGTGAAACCGCGGATACATCAATGCAGTATTGTCCCTGTTCGCGCCACGGGGTGTCCATTATATGTTCATGCGAACACAACCTGAGTGTATAGCGGCAGATATCGAAAACTTTATTCAGGAGTTGATCACTGCTTTCAAAATTTCCCCGTTTCCTGTAAGGGTAGGTAGCCGCTGCCGCACGTACATAATGCACAGTCACCGGCTCAAAACAATCATGGAAACGCAGTTTAAGATAACGGAATGCCTTCCATGCAAAAAAACGGTACTGTTCCGGACCGCCCTTCATGATATACCTGTCCGAACCGTGGAGGCCTTCCAGTGCATTTACAAAATGACCGTCAATTAAACGTTCGGCGTAACCTATATCGAGCATACCGCCGCAAAAGCCATCCAGGCTGAATTCGGCATATCCTGTTATTACTTTGCCAAAGTCGAGTATCACACAGGGATCGTAATAACCGTCAAGTGTAAAATCATGATTCATATGATTGGTACTCGACATGAAAATTGATTCACCCGACTCGTTCAGCAAATTTTCAGTTTTGCCGGCGGTGCTGTACTCAAGCGGTTTTCCTTGCATGGAAAGTACAATGCTTAAGTCATGGGAACGTCTGCGGTTTTCAAGGCCAATGGCTTCTTCCACAAGTTCAATTCGGTTTGCATATACAGGCTTTGTCCCGATAACCGGGATATCCCGCCTTACTAACGGGATCGGCTCAAGTACGGCTGCCTTGGGCCATAAAGTATCGTCAAACCCGGTCAGTTTCCAGCCTTCCGGACAGACACGTGCATCATAAAATTCCTGGTGCAGCATGGGACAGCAGTTTATATCTGCTTGGGTATCCTGCCGCCACATCGGAGCGCGCAGGGCTTTCCATGTTTCATTGGTTGACAAAAGGACATTCCCGCCGGAATCCTTCAGTTCCAGAATGAGGAAAGGCGATGCCCCTTCCCTGAAATACCACACTTCAACTGAGATGCAATTAAAACCTGCAGGCAGTGTAACATTGTGAACATCACAAATACTGATATACTCCGGAGAGGGCGGCGGTCCGTTTGAAATAAATTCCCCGTTTATGTAAAGGCGGTAACGGGTATAACCTGAGATGCTCAATGTATATGTTCCGGGTTTTTCCGCACGAAGTTTTCTGCGAAAAAGATAAAAAGTATTAACGGTTCGATCTCCGCTGCCTGCCCAGATAAACTCTGCATCCAGAGTAATGTGCTCCATAATTTGATGCCCGGAATTTGAGTTCATGTTTATTTCCCCTGCATGTAAAAAATACCGGATGTATTAATAATACATCCGGCAATCAACGAAATAAAATTATAAACTGTCTGTTATTTTATCAACCCAAGTGCCTTAAATTGTGCCGTGGCATCTGCAATTAACTGGTCACCGCCCATTCTGCGCCATTGCGATACATAGCCGTCCCAGTTGTTGTCGATACCGAGTATATAATTCATTTCAAAAGTATCGGTAAAGGTCTTAAGATCGTTTAAAGTCTGTTGATCAAGGTTAAGCAATTGCTGCTCTCCCTTGTATCTTGGAGCATCAGACATTATTTTTGTATTGGCGATCTGGAGGCCTACAGCCGGCGGAACTGTTACTGAAGTACCGCCGATTGTCAGGTCAGCACTGGTACCAATCCATGAACCATAATCGTTGACTCCTCCGTTATTGGCCTTCCAGTGCCATGGCCCGCCTATATCCAGACCATTGGAGAAGAAATAACCTCCGCCGTCTATCGGGATTAACAGATAGGTATACCCTTCACCCAAATCCTGGCAGTACCGCAGCGGCCAGTAACCGGAATTAGGATAAGTACATGTTTCGATTAATGCGCAGATACGCTCCATTTTTTCCGGATCTGCCGCAGCTTTTTTGGAAATGCCAAGAAGAGCAGGTGTTAGGACAGCAGGATCACCTTTGCCGCCTGTACCGTTGCCTGACCAGTCAGACCATGGCATTGGTTCCCACCAGCCGAGTGTTGAGCCGTCATTTTTATAAGCCTGTTCACAATCATTGACCAGTCCGGGCGGATAATAGATCATGCCGTAGGCGCCGGCATACAACTGAGCCTTGCGATCTTCCACGCCGACTGTCAGCCAGTCAGAATTTATCAGTTGTTCATTGACAACTGTCCGGATAAAATCCAGGGTCTTTTTGCGATTACCGTTCAGAATATCATGCACTACCTGGTTGTTTGAAATAATATAACCCCTTTCGCCAAAAAAATCCCCGATAAAATTCATATATCTGAACCCGGTATTGGCGGCTGCTTCGGTAATTCCAAAAGTTTTCATCCCAGTGCCTGAGGGATCGTTATTGGTAAACGCCCTGAGCATATCAAGGCACTCTGTTTCGGTTTTTGGCATGGAAAGGCCCAGATTGGCAAGCCAGTCCTTGCGGACATACCAGCCGCCGGTTGAAGGAGTAGGTACATTGGGAAGGCCGAATATTTTTCCGTCTTTGGTGCATACTATTGTAACTTCAGGCGTCATCAGCGCTTTGCGGGTTGGCATATAATCCAGGTAAGGGGTCAGATCATCACATAATACTCCCTGATCGTAGAACATCAAAATTGTATTCTTCTGATCGTTCATATGATGCACCATGTCCGGGTCATCGCCGGAAGCAAACATCGTAGTAGCCTTTGTTATCAGATCGGAGCCGGGAACCGCAATGATCTGGAAGTCAATATTCAAATTTTTTTTGATCCAGTCGTCAATTGGATTGGGGTAACCGATCGGTGTATTGGTCCATCCCTGTTCGACAATGGTTATTTTTTCAGGCGGTGCATTTGCGGGACGCGGGGTCAAAACGACCTTGCCGTTTGATGAGCCGGCTGGCTTTGCAGTTTGGCCGGATCCTCCGGCCATAAGGCTCATTGTCAAAACACATGTCATTACAATGAGCAAAATTTTCTTTTTATTCACTTTAATCCTCCTGTAATAATTAATAAAATTAAAACATAAACTGACTGCCCGGGATTAATCGTCGGTTTATGAATGTTCACTATTCCTTTACTGCGCCCAGATAAACTCCCCTGATAAAGTATTTTTGTAAAAACGGGTATACAAGTAAAATGGGGACAGTACCAAAAATGGCAACCGCCATTCTCAGCGTATTGAGCGGGACCCTGTAATCCACATCCATCAGGCCGTAATTTAAAATCAGGTCATTTGAAAGATTCGAACTTACAAACATGTTGCGGATAATGTATTGCATTGTATAAAGTTTGCCGTCATTGATATAAAGCATTACATCAAACCAGGCGTTCCAGTGCCCGACAGCGGTAAATAGACCGATGGCCGCAAGGGAAGGTGCGCTCATGGGTAGCAGTATTTTTACCATTTTTGTAAATTCAGTGGCCCCATCCATCTCGGCAGATTCCTCAAGGGAGGCAGGTATTCCTTCAAAAAATTGTTTGAAAACCAGAGCGCTCCAGCTATGGACAGCCCCCGGGATAATCAGGGCCCATATTGTATTCATTATCCCGAGGCTCCTGATAACCAGATATGTCGGAATCAGGCCGCTGCCAAAAAGGATGGTAACCAATACCATTATTATTATGAATTTTCTCCCCGGCAGCCTGATGCGTGACATTATGTATCCGGTTATTACGGTTAATGAAAGCTGGATGGCCGTTCCCAGAATTGTACGCTCGATGCTAATAAACAAGGACCTTACAAAAGCACTTCCTGCGGTAAAAATAATTTCATATGCACGGAATGTCGGATGAAAGGGAATAAAAATAAAACCGCCCCGATCGATCCATTCACGTTCACCGGTCAGGGACATTGAAAACACATAGAGCAGCGGAACCAGGGCAACAAGCGCAGCCAGTCCGACTATCAGATAACAAAAAAAAGAATATATCTGTTCATTCTTGTTGGCAGTTACCATATACCGCGTCCTACCGTTTTTTGGGCGACATAATTTGCAGTCAAAACCAAAACTAAACCAATGGCCGACTGGAAAAAGTTCATTGTTGCCGTAAGACTGTACCGCATCTGGCCTATACCGACACGGTAAACCCAGGTACCGATAACATCGCCGACCGTCATGGAAGCAGGTGTTAAAAACAATAAAATTTGCTCTACCGGCGCTGTCAGAATATTACCGATTGCTAGTGTGAACAGGAAAACTACAACAGGCGCTACTGAAGGCAGCGTTATGTGCCATATACGCTGTATAGGCCCTGCACCGTCAATTTTTGCAGCATCGAATAAACCGGGATCAATACCCGACAGGGCAGCCAGATAAATGATGGTTCCCCAGCCGATATCTTTGAACAGGGCAGATCCCACTATAAGGGGCCGGAAGTACTGGGGCAGGACAAGAAAGTTGATAAATTTTCCGTTATTCAATATTTTGGTAATCTGATTAACAAAACCATCCGGTGAAAAAGCGGAAAAAACTATGGCATAGATAATGACCCACGAAAAAAAATGAGGTATGTATAACAGGGTTTGCGCGGTTCTCCTGACTATTTGTCTGCGTAAATCAAAAAGCAGAATCGCAAGAATTATAGGCGGGAAAAAATTAAACACAAGCTGGTACAGGCTAAGAATTATGGTATTGCGCAACACCGGTAAAAAATCATAACGGCCGAATAAAGTCTTGAAATTATCAAACCCTACCCACATACTGCCCCAGATCCCCTGGTCCAGACGGTAATTTTTAAATGAAAGAATTATCTGCATTAACATGGGCCAATAACGCAATAAAATATAGTAGGCAAAAATGGGAATCATTAATAAATAAAGAAACCAATATTTTTTCAATATAAAACTCAGGCTTTTTCTTGGGTTTTTTTGCATAAAATATGCCTCTTTATCTTAAAAAGGTTAACGTTAACTTATATTATGCTAACATGGAAATTCTATATTGTCAACAAAAAAAATAAAAATTGTCGCCATGCAATAGAAATGTCCCCTGTTTCCGTTCAGTAGAAATGTCCCCCTGCGTTCAATAGAAATGTCCCCCTTGTAAGATGAGTCAGGAGGAAGAATGGGTACCAGACGATCAAAG
>WQZG01000026.1 GCA_009780855.1 Treponema sp. | reverse complement strand
CTGGGTAAAAAAACAGCGCAAAAGATGATCCTGGCATTAAAGGGAAAATTAACCGCAGCCAAAGCTTTTACTCCGGTTCTTCCCTACAATGAGCTCATTGAAGCTCTTGCGGGAATGGGTTATGACCGGCGCGCCGCTGCAGACGCTTTGGCCAGGGCCGAATCTGAACTCCCGCCCAATACATCTGCCGCCGATAAAGAAAAACTGCTGTTTAAGCAGGTTATAGTATACCTGAGCGGCAATTAAGGTAAATGTGGGAAAAATCAAAGACGCGATAAATAAAACATCTGTACCGGCAGGACTGCTTAGTCCGGAAATTTCGGCAGGCGATGATAACCGCGACACAGCGCTGCGTCCGCACAGCATGGACGAATTTATCGGCCAAAAGGCGATGATAGAAAACCTGCAAGTTTTTATCGAAGCGGCCAAAGCCAGGAAGGAAAGCCTTGATCATCTTTTTTTAACCGGCCCACCCGGGCTTGGCAAGACAACCCTTGCACAGATTGTGGCTCACGAACTGGGCGCTGACTTTAAAGTTACATCCGCGCCGGCCCTGGACAAGCCCAAGGATTTAGCCGGAATTCTTACGACAATTACCGCTAACGCCGTTTTTTTTATAGACGAAATTCACCGCCTCAAACCGGCCATGGAAGAAATGCTGTACATCGCAATGGAGGATTACGAGCTTGACTGGATCATTGGCCAGGGACCAAGCGCGCGCACCATCCGTATACCAATACAGCCGTTTACCCTGGTAGGCGCTACCACCAAAGCCGGTAATGTTTCCAGTCCGCTTATCAGCCGTTTTGGCATAACCTGCCGGTTTTCTTTTTATGACGCAAAAGACATGGAAGCCATAGTGCGGCGCTCGGCCGGTATTCTAAAAATTCCTGTTGAAGATAAAGCCGCTTCTCTTTTGGCGCGTTCTGCCCGCGGTACTCCCAGGGTTGTAAACCGTTTATTGAGAAGAGTCAGGGATTTTGCGCAGATTAAGGGCGGACAGGTAATTGATTTAAAAACAGTGGAGCAGGCGCTGAATAAACTGGAAGTGGATTCCCTGGGACTTGAGCGCCACGACCGCGAGATTCTAAAGATTATCATCACCCGTTATGCCGGCGGTCCGGTCGGCGCGGAAACACTTGCCATTTCCATAGGGGAATCAGTTGACACCCTTGAAGACTATTACGAGCCTTACCTGATCCAGGCCGGTCTTTTACAGCGCACCCCGCGCGGCAGAATGGTTACCGCACTTGCTTACGAACACCTGGGCCTTGAAAGCGCAGGTTCCGCAGGAGGACTTCTTTTTAATTCATGAAAACTTCTGATTTTGATTTTGACCTCCCGCAGAACCTTATCGCGCAGACTCCGCCGGCAGAACGCGGCCAAAGCCGCCTTATGGTTGTTGACCGTAAAACCGGCCGCCGCGAACACAGGATGGTTTCGGATTTGCCCCTCCTGCTGGATAAAGAAACAACTCTTGTTTTTAACAATTCCAGGGTGCGCAAAGCAAGGCTTTTTGGAATTTCAGAAACCACCGGAGCCCGTGTGGAATTTCTTCTTTTAAAAAAACTGGACAGCATAACCTGGAAAGTACTGGCGAGCAGAGCCAAACGCCGCAAGCCGGGCAGCCGCTATATTTTTAAACAGCGCACCGGAACCATGGTTTCCGAAGATGTATCCAAAAACAGCGGTCTGCAGCCGGATGGCGAAGGCGAACTAGTACTGGTTTTTGACAAACCTGTCGATGATACCTATCTTGAAAAATACGGCCATGTGCCGCTGCCGCCGTATATCCGCAGAAATGATACAAGTATGGACAGCGACAGGTATCAGACAGTGTACGCGTCAAATACCGGTTCAGCGGCAGCTCCGACTGCCGGGCTTCACTTTACCGATGAACTGCTTGCCGGACTTGACGCGGCAGGCATGGAAAAATTATTTATAACACTGCATGTGGGCCTTGGAACTTTTTTGCCGGTCCGCAGCGAAAATATCGAAGATCATGCCATGCATGAGGAAGAATACAGCATTGACACGGAAACGGCCAAAAAAATTATCAGGGCAGGCGAAAATAAAAAACTCCTTGCGGTCGGAACCACAAGTCTGCGCACTCTTGAATCATTCGGCCAGACCGGCAGCCTTGGCGGTTCAACGTCAATTTTTATTTATCCCGGTTATGAATTCAGACTTGTAAATATGCTGTTTACAAATTTCCATACGCCAATGTCAACCCTGCTCATGCTTGTGAGCGCTTTTGCCGGCGATATACCGGAACGCAAAAACGAAATCTATTACGGCAGGGATTTGATTCTGGAATCCTACCGCGAAGCCATCAAGGAGGGATACCGGTTTTTTAGCTACGGCGACGCCATGCTTATAAAATAGACAGACCGGCGGCATCATGACTTATTCCTACACTATTACTTTGCTTATTGTCTGCCCCATGATTTTTCTTGCGGGCTTTGTCGATTCCATCGCCGGCGGCGGCGGGCTTATCTCCCTGCCGGCCTATATTCTGGCAGGGCTTCCTGTCCATACCGCTTACGGCACAAACAAGTTTGCCAGCTGTTTTGGAACCGGGGTTTCGGTGTTTAATTATTCCCGCAAACGCAGGGTGCATTTTCCCGCGGCTTTTGCAGGCGTTGCCGGCGCGCTTCCGGGTTCCTGGCTGGGAACGGAACTTGCCCTTTATCTTCCCGCCAAAACCCTCCTGATTATCATGATGATAATACTGCCGCTGGTAGCGGTTTTTGTCCTGCTTAACAAAGGCATGAAAGGAGAAGCACTGGGTGAACCGCCGATAAAAAAACTTCTGGTTATTTCATTTTTTACCGGCCTTGTGTTTGGGGCTTACGACGGGTTCTTTGGTCCGGGCACAGGAATGTTCATTACGCTGGTACTTACCGGTCTGGCTCATATGGAACTTATAAAGGCAGCCGGCACTACCCGTGTTCTTAATTTCGCGTCAAATTTGGCTTCCATGATTGTTTGGCTTACGGGCGGTAAAATCCTGTTTGCCCTGGCTGTACCTGCCATGATCTGTTCGGTCGCCGGCAATTTTATCGGCTCACGGCTGGCCATCAAGAACGGTAAAAAAATAATACGGCCCATTATTCTTGTAGTAGCCGGGCTGTTGTTTATCAAGGTAATATCTGACCTGGCAGGTTTTGCCTTCTAGCGCCAGCCGAATTTTTCCAGATCTACGCGGCCTTCTTTGGAAACCAAAACCCCTTCTTTACTTAGCAGCTCTTTCTGCAGTTCCGCGCCTGCTCCCTCCGGCAGGGCTATGGAGCCGTCCGCTTTTAAAATACGGTACCAGGGGAGATCGTGTTTTTCTGATTGGGAATGGAGTATCCTGACCACCTGCCGGGCGCCGTTCGGCAGCCCTGCCTTCGCCGCGATTTTACCGTAACTGGTGACTTTTCCTTTTGGAATTGCCTTTATTGTTTCAATAATACGGATACTGTATTCGGTCATTACAATGCCTTTATAGATATATTTTTTTTATTTTACGCTTTTTTTCTGGAAGCAAATCTGGATTTTTCGGAGTCCAGCAAATCAGCCAATTCATCGGTTCCCCAGTCCAGGGCATAATCGCGTGCTGTTTTACCGTGAATGTCGGCGTTCTCAATGGCCGCGCCCTTGCGCAGCAGCAGAGCCGCAAATTCACGGTGCTGACCCAGCACCGCAAGGATCAGGGGCGTGGCGCGGTCGCGGTTAAGGGCGTTTATTTTTGCTCCGTGCTCAAGAAGGATTTCTCCCAGCCAGCTAACGCCGTTAAACGCGGCTATGTGGAGCGGGGTATTTTCGTCGCCCGTTTCTACCACATTTGGATCTGCCCCGTTTTGAAGAAGAAGATCCGAGATCCCGTAATTAAGTTTGTTTATCGCCAAAAGAAGCGGAGTTAATCCCTGGTTGTTTCTGGCGTTAATACCGGATTTATCATTGGCCAGAATGTTGCGTATCGCCGCGAGTCCGTTCTGGTATACGGCGTGGTGCAGGGGAGTATTGCCCTTAACATCAACCTTGGGCAATTTTACTTCCAAAAGGGAAAACAGCTCGGCAAGGTTTTCGGCTTTGGCAAAATCAATCGCCGTCAGGCCTTTTTTTGTTAACGCAAATTTATCGGCGCCGGAGGACATAAGAAATTTTGCGGTCTGGATCTGACAGCTGCATATTGCATAAATCAGCGGAGTCATTCCTTCCATGGTAACCGCGTTTATGTCCGCTCCCTTGTCCAGAAGGTATCCGGAAATAATAACAGAGCCCCTTGCCGCGGCTATATGCAGCGGGGTTTCTCCGCTGATGTTTTCCAGATCGATTCTGACTCCTGCCTTGATTGTAAGTTCCGCGAGATCAGTATCACCTTTCATGCAGATATAATGGAGCGCTGTATTTCCTAAATCATCCTGCAGGTTTAGATCTTCACCGCCAATATCCAAAAACAAATCAATCAGGGCTTTATCGTTGGTCCGGCATGCTTTTATAAATATGCTTTCCATGTTTTGTTGAATCCATTATAAACCCACGGCCCTGTTTTAACAACCGCCGGCGCTTCGTAAATTACCGATTATTGTTGCGCCTACGACCGCCGCCAGAATGATTGCTCCGCCGGCCAGAGCGAGGGAAGACGGCGCTTCTCCCATAAAGAGCAGAACCCAGACTGGATTTAACAGCGGTTCTATTGCCGCTGTCAGCATGGACTGGACCGCGCTGATCCGCCTTAATCCGTAGGAAAAGAGCAGTGAAGCGGTTCCAATCTGAATAATTCCCATAAAAATTATCGGCAGGGTATTTGTATAATTAAAAACCGGCGGAAAAATAATTATGAAAGGTACAGCGATCCCAAAACTTATTACGTGTGACAAAAGTATTGAATCGGCCGGATTCCCGTCCTTTTGCATACGCAGAAATACTGAATTGACGCCAAAAAATATTCCGGATAAAAGGGCTATAAAATCTCCCAATAAATCCCCTGTCGCAAGGCCGTCCTTAAGGAACAAGAAAAATCCTCCTGCAATACAGATTATGGCTGCCCAGTGCTCCCAGTGCGGTTTTTCTTTAATCAATATCCAGCCGAAAATTGCTGCCCACACAGGAGCGCTGTACTGAAGCAGAATCGCGTTCGCGGCTGTAGTTAGTTTATTCGCTATGACAAAAGTAAGCATTGTCATGGCATACATGACCGCTCCGGCCCAAAGAGGAAAAGCCTTGTTTTTGGGTCTTGGCCCTTTGGTAAAAAATGTCCTGACAGCTAACATAAAAGCAGCGGCGATCAGGCTTCTTATCCCGGTTATAACAACCGGATACCAGTCAACGATCCTTATAAAAAGCCCCGAGGTGCTCCAGAGAACCGCGCATAAAAACACGGCTCCCTGCCCCAAAAATTTTGAATTAACGCGCAGATTATCGGCCATGCGGCATAATACCCGGAAAGGCGGGGAATGAGGAGTAGGGAATGGGGAACGAATTTCTTTGTACCGCAATCTTCAATTCCGAATTTTCCTCCCCACTCCCCACTCCCTATTTCCTACTCCCCACTCCCTATTTCCTACTCCCTACTTCCTACTTACCACTAATCAAAAAAGCTTATATATTTACCTTGTAAAAGCCAAAATACCAAGGAGTGTCTTTATGAAGAAACGTTTCTTGTTTATTTTATTCCTGGCGGCCCTTGTGCTGTCGCCGTTAATGGCGAGGCCTGCCACGGATATGGATCTCCTTCCCAAGAGCAAGAGAGTAACCCAGCCCGCCATGCAGGTGCCGGCTGCTCAGCCGCCGGCTGTCCAGACTCCGGCCGGACAGAAACCTGCCGCAGGCGCTAAACTGGACTTCCAGATTCTGTTTACCAGCGATATTCACGGATGCTTCAGCGACTGGAGCTATTCCACAAATACCGCGTATACCGGTCTTGCCAGGATAGCAACCAAAATCAATGAATTAAGAAATGATAAAACAATTCTTATTGATGTAGGAGACTCCATCCAGGGCAACGGCACCAGTGTTTTTAATACAAGCGCCTGGGATAACGCGCCCGAGAATACACAAAAAATGTATCCGACCATCCAGGGTTTCCAGTATCTCAAGTATGATGCCTGGGTTCTTGGCAACCACGAGTTCAACTTCGGTATGGACAGGCTGGACAAAGCCTACGGAAAAGGGCAGGGCCCCGGCGGGACCAACGCCTTTACCGGCAAGATACTTGCAGGTAACGTCTATAAGGACGGCAAACCCGCATTCGACAGTTTCTTTGTAAAACGGATTGGCGGCGATACCGGCCCCAATGTAGCCATCGTAAGCATGACCCACCCGAATATCGTTAACTGGGACGCGGGTAATCTTACCCCTTACGGCTACACAACAAGACCCGCTGACGATGTGACCAAAGAAACCATCGATTATCTCAAGACTCCCGCAGCGGAAGCCATTTACGGCAAAATTGATATTTTTATCGCGGCTCAGCACATGAGCAATGCGCGCGAAACTGACAAAGGTTCGGGTGCTGTTGATGTAATCGCAATGAACGGCAGTGATCTGTCCCTGTTTATCGGCGCCCATGGGCACTTGAATCAAGACATGGTCATTGACGGTGTAAGATACGTTGAACTGGGCGCTAACGGCGCGCGTCTGGGCCAGGTTACGATTACCGCGACCTCGGACGGAAACGGCGGCTGGAAGGTTGCCGACAAAGTCAACGATACCAAAATGAATAACATTGTCATCGGTACTTCCGGAGCCACTCTGGTTAATGCCGACGCCGGGTATAAAAACGCGCTGAGCGCGCCGGATGCTTTTGGCAAAAATTACGCGAATACAGTAATCGGCAGACTCGACGGCGGCCCGCTCGTTCCGGCCCCGGAATTAAACGATACTTACCAGGCGTATATGCAGGACAACGCCCTTGTCCATTTAATCAACGACGCCATGATATATTACACTCAAAGCTACGGCGTTACCCTTTCCGGCACGGCTCCGCTTGATACCAATGCCAATGCGCTGCCCGGTCCGCTTACCCGGGGCAGTGTTTCCACCATTTACAAATACGACAATAACACCCTCTGCGTAGTCGAAATGACCGGCGCGCAGTTCAAACAGTGGATGGAATGGGCTTATCTGTTCATCGGACCATACAAGGGCGACGGCGGTTCAAACTTTGAACTGGGCGCGGCAATGAAGCCAGGCGATTTGACAATCCCCTACGGTAACGGCAACATGCCCGGCTATAACATGGATCAGTTCTCCGGCCTTTCGTATAAAGTGGATTTGACCAAACCTTACGGGCAAAAGATTGTAGAAATGAAGAACCCTGACGGTTCCGCTTTTGATTTAAACAAAACCTACAGGGTCGCGGTCAACAATTACCGTGTTGACAGCCAGCTTTCCATAAACGCCGCGGAAAGTTCCCGTCCGGCCGTATTCCCGGCAGGAAAAGATACAGTTAAAGTTATAGCCCGCGAAGTGGATTCCAATCTGACTGTAAACGGCGTAACCAAACAGAACGGCGAGGGAATGCTCGGCCTTATGGTCGATTATATCGACAGGGTCAAGGGCGGAGTCATTACGAATCAGTTTACTCCCAACTGGAGCTATATTACTCCCCCGATCGAGCCTGTATTAAGGGACAAGGCAATTCAGCTTGTCAATAGCGGTAAAATCAATTTAATTCCGCTTGACGAGAGCATAGTTGCCGGCGCCCAAACAGGCGGCAAGAACTACGCCAGAAGGGCTGTCACTGTTGATGATGTAGCGGCCAACTTAACAACAATTGATATCTTCAGTTTCAATGACTTCCACGGCACAGTCGACAAGTCAGCTTCAGCATCAAATCCGGGCGCTGACAGGTTTGCGGCTGTAGTGCAGGAATTAATGAAGAAAAACCCGTCGTCAATATTGCTTTCCGCAGGCGACAACTACCAGGGCTCACCGCTTTCCAACGTGTTCTACGGCGAACCGGTTTCCGCGGTGTTTAAAGCGTTCGGGATGAATATCTCGGCCGTCGGCAATCATGAATTTGACTGGGGAACCCAGTACATCCAGAAATTTGCCGATGACGGCAACGTCACTTTCTTGTCCGCAAATATTTTCTACAAGGGTACAGACACCAGACCGGATCTCTATTTTGCAAAGCCTTACCAAATTGTTACAGTAGGCGGGAAGAAGATCGGCATTATCGGCCTGACAACAACGGAGACACCCAACCTGGTAAAAGCCGAGATCGTAAAAGACCTGGAGTTCAGGGAACCAGGTCCGTGGCTCAATACAATGATTTCAGACTTAAAAACCAATCAAGGCTGTGATTTTGTTATAGCCCTTGCCCATATGGGCGCGGTGCAGGACCCTGTGACCGGTGTAATTACCGGCGAGGCAGCCGATTTGGCCAGAACCTGCCCCGGATTCGACGCGATAATTTCCGGCCATTCGCACACGCTGGTTGCCGGTTATGTAAACAACATCCCGATCGTTCAGGGCAACTACAACGGAAGGGGATTGGGCAGGCTTACCATCGGTTATGACAACGGCAAGTATCTGGGTATTTATCCAAGGATGTATACGCAGAACAATATGAACACCGCGGATATTCTTCCTGTCGGACCTCCCCTTGTTGTAAACGAACAGGTTAAAAACATAATCGCGGGATTCCAGGACAGGGTCGGCCCGCTGTTCAGCCAGGTTGTTGGCAAATACGGCGTTGACATCAATGACCGCGACGGCCAGGCAGCCTGGGCGACAAAAATCGTTTACGATTTTATTAAACGCACAACAGGCGATTCCTACATCACCGTACAGAACGCCGGCGGCTGGAGGGACACTTCCCCGTACAACCGCAAGGCCGCTGACGATGTAACTCTTGGCTACCTTTACACCCTTATGCCCTTTGACAACGAAATCGTTCTCCTGCAGATGAAGGGCAAAGACATTCTTTACATGCTGGGTTCGCCGAATCCGGCGCTTATATCTGACGCAATAGTCGCGGGCGCTTATAAACAGGGCGATACCTGGTATGACTCATCAACCAATCAGGCTATTGATCCGGCCAAAACCTACAATGTGGCCTGCAACGACTTTATGCTCACAGGCGGCGACAACTTCCCGTTCCCAGCCTCCAGCCAGGGCAACGCGGCAGGAGTAGAAAAACTGGGTAACCCGTCATTTATGGGCGTACCTCTGCGCGACGCAATGGTCCAGGAACTTAAATTCCGGGCCGGTATCGCATCGGCAGACAGCATGAACACATATCTGCTTACGTTCATTCAGCTTTACGGCAATGGATCTTTACTGAACTAGTTTTTTCTGAATCGATAAACTGCGGACAGCTGCCCGGACAATCCTGTTCCGGCGCGGCTTTGGCACAGCTTATGCCGGGTATGTACCGAAGATTTTCATCTTTGGCATATACCCGGTATTTTTTTTATATACCTAATTCCTGTTTTTCAAATACCGATAATAAAACATGAGGTTTCTTCGATGATTAGAGGATGGTATACCGCGGCCAGCGGCATGAGGGCCCAGCAATGGCGGCTTGACGCTGTTGCCAATAACCTGGCCAATGTGGACACTGACGGCTATAAAAGGGATCAAACCGCATTCAAAGCCTTCCCCGAACTCCTTCTGCGCCGGATGAACGATGACGGGGTTTATCAGCATCCTTTTGGGTCCGCTGATGTCGCGCCCATTGTCGGGAAACTCGGCACAGGCGTTGAACTGAATGAACTCTATACTTCATTTGAACAGGGGAGCTTTAAGGAAAGCGGCAGCGATTTTGACCTGGCTCTTGACGGCAGCGGTTTTTTTACCGTTGGTACTCCGTGGGGCGAACGTTATACGCGCAACGGTTCCTTTATTCTTGGCAAGGAAGGTTACCTTGAGACAAAAGAAGGCTACCCTGTGCTGGGAGAAAACGGTCCGATCAAAGTCCAGGCCAATAATTTCAAAGTCGACAAAGACGGCGGCGTCTGGATAAACGCCGAATACGCCGATGATCCGCAGACCATGATCTCCAGGGAAGACAATACCTGGGGGCAGGCAGTTCTATTGGACAAACTAAAAGTCGTGGATTTTGACAAGGAACGTTATCTGCAAAAACAGGGTTCCAGTCTTTACCAGAATAACGATACTTCCGGACCAGCCATGATAATGGACGAAGGCCAGAGACCCAGGGTGCTTCAGGGGTTTACTGAAGCGGCCAATGTTGAACCTGTCAGGGAAATGGTCCAGATGATCGATGTAAACCGCGCTTACGAAGCCAACCAGAAAGTTATACAGACCCACGATTCAATGCTTGGAGTTCTGATTAATCAGGTTGCCAAAGTAACCTAGAAAAAAATAGTAATTTAATAACATTACGCGGAATTTTGCCGCGAAAACCGGAGTAAAAAAATGGTACGGAGTTTATGGACAGGAGCGGCCGGAATGATCGGCCAGCAGGCAAATATCGATAACATTTCAAACAACCTTGCCAATGTGAATACGGCCGGTTATAAAAAAGTACGGGCTGAATTTGAAGACCTGCTTTACCAGACAGTTAAAACAGCAGGCACTCCGGCAACCGAAGACACCGTTGTCCCGGTCGGCATCCAGCTCGGCCACGGCGTAAAAGTCGCCGCCACTCAGCGAATGTTCGAACAGGGCCCCCTGCAGAATACCGAAAATGTTTACGATATGGCCATACAGGGAGACGGTTTTTTCCGGGTGCAGATGTATGACGGCAGCCTGGCCTATACGCGCGACGGTTCCTTTAAAGTTGACGAAAACGGCCGCATGGTAACAAGCAACGGTTACTGGGTGCAGCCTGACATTATAATGCCGGAAGGCTTTCTTCCGGAGAAAATCACGGTTACCCAGGACGGAAGGGTATCTGTTGTTGTTCCCCAGATTGATCCGGATACGCCGATTGATGTAGGACAGATTGAACTCTACCGTTTCCCCAATCCTGCCGGCCTTACTTCGGTCGGGGAGAATCTCTTCAAGGTTACAAACGCTTCCGGCGATCCGATTGGCGGCCGGCCCGGTTATGAAGGCATGGGATCGATTGCCCATAAATTCCTGGAAATGTCCAATGTATCGGTTGTAAAAGAAATGGTTGACTTAATTGTCGCGCAGCGGGCCTATGAATTTAACTCAAGAACAATTCAGACCAGCGACAATATGCTGCAAACCGCCACCAGTCTCAAGAGATAATTTTTACAGAGGTAATTGATAAAAAATGAATATAACAGGTATTGATTACCAGAATCTGGTTGCTGACCAATTTATTCCATTTTCAAACAACAATGCAACCGATTTCCAGACAAACCCCATTCCCGATTTTTCGCAGATGCTGGAAAATGAAGCCGCAAAGTCTGCTTCCTCTGACACTGATCAAAATCAGGAAACCGCGCCGGTTCTCTCCGGCGGCAAAGCGGTTATCGACAAGACCAGCAAGTTATATGAAACCTGCCAGGAACTTGAAACTTTTTTGTTAAAAAACCTCATAAGCAGTATGAGGAGCACAATACAAAAATCCAACCTTATAGACACCGGTTATGCCGGCGGGGTTTACGAAGACATGCTTTACGATGAATACGCAAAAGACTTCTCCAAGAACGCCGGTTTTGGTTTTGCAGAAATGGCCTATATGGAATTAACCGGTCAGCGCGGAAAAACAATAGCGGTGAATAGTAAGTGGTAAAGTGGTAAAGTGGTAAAGTGGTAAAGTAGGGAGTGGTAAGTAGTAAAGTGGTAAAGTGGTAAGAAGGAACTACTAACTGCAGAAGGAACTACTAACCACTAACCACTAACCACTAACCACTAACCACTAACCACTAACCACTAACTACTTACTACTTACTACTTACCACTTACCACTTAAAAAATACCTGTAATGTAAACAAAAGCATTATAACACGCGTGGGCCCAGGCCAATCCGTGAATAGTTTTGAATTTTTCAAAAAGGATCGAAAGCAAAATCCCGGCCAGAGCGGCGTTCAGCATGCCCCAGGGGCCTTCGTAGCCGTGGCAAAAGGTAAACAGCAGAACCGCAAACAGGATTCTGGGCACTGCCCTGGGAATCCAATCTTTTAGTTTCTGCAGCAAATAAAATCTAAAAAAACTTTCTTCCAGGTAACCTGTTCCGGCGCAGGAAAAAACCATTACAATCCAGCCTGACGCGCCAAACGGCGGCCGGATCTTTGGCGGTATCGCGGACGGCGGGAACTTTGTCATCAGGAACGAAGTAAGGGCGCTGATTAAGATCAGGCCCGGCAGCCCCAGAATCAGGGAGTAAAAGTCATTTATTTGGACAGTCATGGGCCTTTGTATATCCAGGCTGTTTTTTTTAAGAATCAGATACCAAATAAGGCCCAATGCCGGAATTGTATAGGTAATAAGCCTTATAAGTTCGCCTGCCGCTGAAAATTCTATTATGCTTTGCGGCTGCACTGCCGTGCCGGGTGCCGCTGCAGGCAAGGCGGCTGTCAGCGGAACAGCAGCGGCAGAGAAAAAAAGTACCAGGTACAGCAATAAAGGTTCAAAATATGCGGCCGGCGGTAATAAATTCAGGTTTATGGTTTTTCCTTTTGACAGTATTCGCATGCTGCGCTATATTAACAGAATAGATGGGGAAATGTAATGCTGTTTGTGATTCTGGTTATTATAATAATTGCCGCCGGAGCTGTTTTGCTGGTTTTTTCCAATAACGGCAAGGGTAAGTCAAAATTCTGGCTGCAATTCTATGCTAAAGGCAAAGACTCGGGGTTTTCGCTTAAGGAGATTGAACTGCTCCGCCGTTTGGCAATTAAATCCAGCCTGGAAGATCCGGCTTCGCTCTTCTGGTCCCAGAACCAGCTTGATGTTTGTATCCGTTCCCTGGTAAGGAGCATGCACCTGGGAAGCAGCGACAGCGATCAGGGGGGCCAGGACTTTCTTTCAAAACTCTACGACTTTAGAAAAAAAATCGAGATGAACAAACCCAGGATTAAAAACGGAATTTCCAATTCCAGGCAAATTAACGAAGGGCAGCCGCTAAGAATCCTGGTCAGCGGTCTGGGGGTTTTTAAATCCCAAATTCTCAGGAATAACAGCCAGAATATCACAATTTCCAGGCCTGTCGCCAATAAATCCGGGGATGCGCTTTCCTGGACAGGAGTAAAAATTTCGGTATACTTCTGGCGTGAGGATGACGCCGGTTATGTTTTTGATACCGCAGTCAATGATGAAGTTTTTTACAAGGGAATGTCCTCGTTAAAAATTGCGCATACGGATTCGCTGTTCAGGACACAGAAGCGCAAATCCATAAGGGTAAAACTGCACAAGTCAGCTTTTCTTTACCTGCTGGCAAAAGAAGAAGAGGCAGGAAAAATTGAAATAAATCCAGGGCTTAAATGTTTTCTTGAAGATCTTTCCGACTCCGGCTGCGCTATTACAATAGGCGGGAAGGCGGGCCAGGGGCTGCGCATAAAAGTCCAGTTCGCCCTGAACAATATTCCGGTTGTCATGACAGGAACTGTACGTTCGGCGGAATTCAGGGAAGATCAAAACCGTTCGCTGCTGCATGTGGAAGCCGATCCTTTGCCCATTGAAGTCAGGAATCAGATTTTGGGCGAAGTATTCGGAATGCTGCCGGAAGATGAGGAAGATTTGCCGTTCAGGGTACTGGACGAGGAAGCCGAAAAAGAGGGTATTGAAATCAACGGTGAAAATACGGAAAATACGGAAAATACACCGCAGCCGGAGGAAATTGGTTGAAAAGTCTATTAAAAAATTTTTTAATCCCGGCTCTTCTGTTGTTTACGGCAAGTTTCGCCGTATTTTCCCAGGAACCGATTTTGCTTTCCTACCAGAGAAATTTTGTCCGTGCCAGCCTGGCAATGAAGCCCGGAATTTTACTGGACGCTGCGACCGACAGGAGTTCCGGCGAATTCATAGGCGCCCTTTATGAATTCGCAATGAAATTTGTCCTTGATAACAGTACACTTTTTTGGAACGACGCCGACATGATAGCGCTTACGGGAGTCGCGGCCCGCGGATTGAGAACAACCGGGTACAGGGATTCCGCGGACACCTTGTGGAAAGTTTTTTTGGTTTTTCAGGATCCTTATTCAAAGGTGGAAATCCTTGAGACCCTTAAATCGTTCGGCAAAGACCCGCAGTTTATCTTTAACCTTAACCAGTTTATTCTGGCCCAGAATAATTTTTTAAAACTGGGGTACCAGATCGATTATACTACGTTCTCGGCCTGTGTCTCCGTACTGGGTTCATTCAGGGATGTTTCTTCGTATAATCCGCTTTTTAACGCGTATACGGCAGGTTATCCGCAGAACATTAATCTGGAAATACAGAAAGCCCTGGAATCTCTTGACGGTAATTACCGCCTGTTCCTCAACGACATGATCCGCGGGGATTCACCTGCGGACAGACTTGCCGCGTTAAAGCTCGGAACCCAAACCAACAGACTTAACAGCAGCGAACAGGGCGACCTGGCCCAACTGGCACTTCAGACCGGCCTTGATTCTGTCCAGCGTGATCCGCAAAGCTATACCCTTAACGATTCCCTGCGGTACGAGGCGATTCTGGTTCTGACCAGACTCAAATGGACCAGGGCAAGCCCCCTTGCGATCCGGCATTTTTACCTTGTGCAGTCAGATTTTGAAGATGACCCGGCGCTTAAACCAAGGTTCCTTGAAGCGATCGCATGCCTGGGGGCGATGGGAACACTGGAATGCGCGCAGGCGCTGGCACTGCAGCTTGGTTATTATAATTCCAGGACCGAATACTCCGGTGAATACGATAATGATATTATTATGACACTTATAACCGCTCTTGGAGATACGGGTGACAAGAGCGCTTTTGATTATCTGCTTTACGTAAGTTATCTTAATTATCCGGAACAAATACAAAATGCGGCCAGGGACGCGCTTAACCGGCTCAGATGGTAATTATGACTCCCGCAGTTTTTGCCGCAGCAGGAGCCGCAGCAGGTTTTTATTTTTTTCATCTTTTATTTGTGTTAAGTACATGGAATGATCTTATTGTATTTTTATTTTTATTGGTTTTCATTTTATCGGTTTTGAGGGTTCTGGCCGGCAGTCCGTTCATTTTTTTTGAGTCCGAAAAAACCAATGCGGCCAAAAAAAAAGATTTATATGGCACGGTTCAAAAAACGAACCTATATGCCATTGCCCTTATTGCCGGTTTGATTTACGGAATTGCCGCCTGGAATACACAGGTAAAAATTAATATTCCCCTTGCCTATGATCAGGTAACCGGTCTCTCCGGAATTTTAAAGGATGACCCAAGGGCTTTCAATGACGGCCGGGGAACGGCTGTCCTGGAATTAAAAACAGCCGCCGGTTCAGGAGGAGTAAGGATAACGGCGAAGGGTAATGTGACCGTTTTCTTTCCGGCCGATACCATTCCGGGATTAAAAGAATTTGGCAGGGGCTGCGGAGTTTATGTGGAAGGCAGCCTTATCAATACAGACAAATATAACGGCGGATTACTTTTTAGGGCGTCCGGGGTTCATGTTATACAGCCTGCCCCAAAGCTTGAACAATTCCGCACAGCGTTCAGGGCTTTTGTCATGGAAAAGTTCGGTATTTTACAGCGGCCCGGTTCGCCGGATATATCGTCTGACATATCACCGGAGCCAGTCTGGGGAGGCCTGGCTTCTGCGATGCTGCTGGGAATAAGGGATAATCTGGATTCGGATCTGGCCGCTTCCTTTAAAAACGCCGGCTGCTCCCATATACTTTCGCTGTCGGGGATGAACCTCGCGATACTTTCCGGCGTCATTGTCTTTTTTCTGCGTCTGCTGCTGGGATTAAAGGGCTCCTCCCTTGCGGGCGCAGTTTTTATTATCATTTATATTTTTCTTGCGGGCGCCCAGCCTTCTCTGGTCAGATCGGGCATCATTTATCTTCTTGGGGCGCTGTCCCTTTGGGGTTATCTGGGTAAAAATACTGTCTCCCTTTTGTCGCTGGCTTTTTTAATTCAGCTTATAATTCAGAATGAATCCGCGGCGTCGGTGTCATTTCTGCTTTCCTACGCGGCAATGGCCGGTATACTTGTAACCGGGGAAACTTTGCGTGAATTATTTGCCGGCAGAATTCCGCAGATTTTATTGGTGAGTTTATCTGCGTCATTGGGAGCATTTATCGCGACATCAGGAATTTCGGTTTACTTCTTCGGAGAACTGCACCCAATCGGTATTATCGCAGGAATTTTAATAATGCCTTTGGCTTCTCTTTTTATGATATTATCGTTTGCAGCCCTGGTATTGACCAGTATTATTCCGGTACTTTTTGCGCCCGTCAATTTTATTCTGACTTTTGTTTATAATCTGATAGAATTACTGGTAACGTTCGCGGGCAGGGCGCCAGGCCTGCTTAATCTTTCGTTTATGCCTGTCACAATAATTTCGGTGATTTTCATAATAGCGCTGCAGTCGGTAAAGTTGATCGGCAGACGGCACAGGAAATACATTGCAGCTTTTAACACCTGACCATCCAACTCCTGTTAATCCAACACTTGATTATAATTCACCCTCCAGGATCAGATTGTTCCTGGAATCCAGGGGACTGGGTATGAGGAAGAGGTACGGCCAGAATTTTTTAATAAACCCGGACGCGCGCCGTATCCTGCTTGACGCCCTGGAAATACAGCGCGGACAGGAGATTTGGGAAATTGGTCCGGGCATAGGCGCCATGACGGCCGGTCTGCTGGAAAGGGGCGCCAGGGTTACGGCTTTTGAAATAGATCCGGGTTTTATTCAAATCCTGAATGAACTCTTTGGCGCAGATAAAAATTTTTCCCTTACAGCCGGTGATGTATTAAAAACCTGGCCGCAAAAAACAGCGACGGGAGCGGTTGTCCCCGGCCTGCTTGGCAATCTGCCATACAATATAGCCTCGGTTCTTTTGGCGGATTTTATACGGAAAAAACAGTTTTTTTCAAGGATGGCTGTTACAGTGCAGCTGGAAACTGCAAGGCGTCTGACAGCCAAACCCGGAACCGCAGATTTTTCTTCATTAACCGTTTTATGCTCCATGTTTTATAAAATTACTCCGCTTGTTGTTCTCAAGGGACAGTCATTTTATCCGGAACCCCGCGTTAATTCACAGGCTCTGCGTTTTGATTTGCTGCCTAATCCAAAAACACCGCCGGTTATTTTTTATCCCATGCTCAGAAGTCTTTTTGTTTCCAGGCGAAAGACCCTGCAAAATAATCTGGTTAATTTTGTTTCTTCTGTTATAATAAAAGAAGGAGCAGCAGCCTCTGAAGTAACCGCTCTGGTTTTTAAACGGACCGGAATTTCCGGCGGCAGAAGGGCAGAAACCCTTGATAACAATGAATTTATTTTACTGGCGGAAGTCCTTGAGGAATTGACAAAAAGTGGCAATAATAGCGCCCCCGGAATATGATATTGCAGCAGGAATTCTGCAGATCCGGGAAAAAATAAATGATGTCTGCGTCAGACTGGGCAGGGATGCCGGTGAAATCCGTCTGATGGCTGTTTCAAAAATGCATCCGGTTGAGGCCGTGGAGGCTGCTTGGAAAGATGGTATAATGCTTTTCGGCGAGAACCGTGTGCAGGAGGGGATGCAGAAATTCGGGCAATTCAGGGAAAATTACCCCGGCAGCGGCTCGGAAGTCCATTTTATAGGCAGGCTGCAGCGTAATAAAGCAGGGAAAGCCGCGAATTTTTTTGACTGCATCCAGTCTGTGGACAGGATTGAACTTATTGATGAATTGGGTGCATTGACTTTGGGCCGCAATGATCCTTTAATGGTTTTTTTAGAATACCATACCGGGGAAGAAAGCAAGGCCGGATTTTTGGATTTGGACAGTTTGTTCCGGGCCGCGGAAAAAGTATTGTCTTTTCCGGGATTAAGGCCGGCCGGACTGATGACCATCGCTCCTTTTAGCACAGACGCCGGGGCGGTTCGTTCAGCATTCCGTTCCTGCTGCAAAGCTCGCGAGGAACTGGGAAAAAGGTTTCCAAAAAATGACTGGTCCTGTCTATCCATGGGAATGACGGGAGATTTTGAAATAGCGCTTGAGGAAGGATCAAACCTTATAAGGATCGGCACTGCGATTTTTGGAATACGGAATTGAAAAAACTGGAGTTTGGCAATGCGTAAAATTTTTATGGTATTTTTAATTTTTACTTTATGCGGAGCTGTGTTCGCGCAGACACAGGCCGATAATTCCGCCGGGTCAGCAAACGGGCCGGTATTTCCGCAATGGTCTCTGGATTTACGGCGCGGGGAAATTGTAGCTTTTGGTTCATTCCCGTTTACATTTTTTTTTACTTCGTTTTTTATGGATACTTACCGCACAATAGCGCATAACGGAGATTCCAGATATGCGCCGTGGCCGCTAAAACCGGCCGGCGCTGTTGATATGACACCCAATGAGCAAATGATGACAATCGGCATAGCGGCAGGCAGCGCTGTTGTTATCGCTCTTGTAGATTATCTTATTGTATCGAATAACCGCAAAAAGAAGACACAGGAAATACTTAGCCAGTCTCCCGGAACTCCGATAATAATCAGGCGGCCAATGTACGCTGAGAACGGCGATAATACTGAACCGGCAGACCCGTCGGCAACAATGCCGTCGGCAATAATACCGCCGGTCAATGACGCCGGTCAATGACACCGCTGATGCCGGGTAACCAGAGCCGTAAAACGGGCAAACAAAACAGTAAAATAAATGCCCGTATGGAACCGGTTAATCCAAGACTTTCATGTGTTGTAGAAAATTCATTTTTACCCGGTCTGAGGCTGGATCGTTATGTCGCAGAAAATTTAAAAATATTGTCCCGCTCCCAGATAAAATCCAGGAAACTTAGAGCCGCTGTTAACGGAAAAGAAGTAAAGGTGTCAAGGCTTCTAAGGGGAGGAGAGACGCTGGATCTTTTTTGGGAAGACGCGCCGGTTTACGATCTTGTACCGCAGGACATTCCCCTCGAAATTGTATATGAAGACGAAAATGTCGCAGTAATCAACAAACCCCAGGGCATGGTGGTTCATCCCGGCGCCGGCAATTACAATGGTACATTGGCCAATGCACTGTATTTCCGCAGGCTTTGCAGAAACGCCGGCAGCGGACTGCCGCCAGCGCCAGGCGATTATTTATCGCAAGGTGATTTATCACCAGGCATCAGACCCGGAATTGTCCACCGCCTGGACAAGGATACTTCCGGACTTATCATTACAGCCTGGGATGAGGGCACGCATTTTTTTTTGGCTGAACAGTTTAAACAGCGCAAGGTTATTAAAACGTACGCAGCAATAGTCAGCGGATGTCCGCCGGATTCATGCGGGCAGATTGAAAAACCCATAGGAAGGGACAGGAATAACAGAAAACTTTTCGCTGTTAATACTAACGGTAAAAAAAGTCTTACCCTGTATAAAGTCGCAAAGACCTGGGGCAATTATTCTCTCCTGCTTATAAGGCCAAAGACCGGCCGCACCCATCAGATCCGTGTTCATTTAAAATACCTTGGATTTCCCATTGTCGGAGATCCCCTTTACGGCGCCAAAGACGGGATTTTGCAAGGATGTACATTGATGCTTCACGCGAAACGGCTGACTATCAAACTGCCGGGAACAGGCAGACAGACATTCAGAACAAAGTTTCCCGCACGCTTTAACGATGTATTTTCGGTTCTTGATAAATGAAACCTGAATTCTTAACTCCCAAAAATTTACATGCCCCGGAAGTAATTTTTGAGTCTGCTGATTTTTTTATTGCATACAAACCTCCCAAAATGCACAGCGCTCCCGGCAGCGGCCCAAGCTTAGCCGAATGGTGCGCTTTGCGGTTTCCAGAAATAAATAAAATTACCGGCAGGGGCGGATATGGTTTGCTGCACAGGCTGGATTATGAAACCCACGGTTTATTATTGTTTGCCAGAAACCAAAAATCATTTGATATGTTTACCTTGATGCAGGAACGCGGAGAAGTAATCAAGGAATACGGAGTGCTTGCAGCAGAGGCCTCCGGCGCGATAGCCGGATTCCCTCCTTTTACTTATGAAAATCCAGGCGGACTCCCGCCGGTTATTGCAAGCCAATTCCGTCCCTACGGCCCGGGCAGAAAAGAAGTCCGCCCATGCGCAATATCCGGATTAGGTAAAAATTACAGCACAGTAATATTAAAAAATAACATTTGTCCGGCCGGATCATGCCGTTATATGGAAGTCAGGATTGAGAAGGGATTCAGACACCAGATTCGCTGCCATCTTGCCTGGGCAGGATTCCCTGTGCTCAATGATCCTTTATACGGCGGTAAAAAAGCCGGCGTTGGTTTTTTGGGACTGCGTGCAGCTTCACTGCGGTTCACTGATCCCGGTACAGAAAAAGAACTTTTTTACACCCTTCCTGAGCTGGACTTTTTTGATATATAATTATGCGCAATCATGGAAGTAAGAACACCAGCCGAAATATTGGCATATGCAGGCGACACCGGGCTTGCAAAAACAAAACGTAAATTTTTGCCGCTTATGATTCTGGCGTTTCTTGCCGGAGCGTTTATTGCCTTTGCCTCGGAAGGCTCGAATATGGCGGCGTTCAATCTGCTTGCAGGCGCAGACACCTACGGACTTGGCAAGGTGCTTGCCGGATCAATATTCGGTATAGGGCTAATGCTGGTAATCCTGGCCGGCGGTGAATTATTTACCGGCAATATGCTGATAATTGTTGCCGTATTGGATCGCAGGGCCGCTGTCCGGCAAATGCTTCTGAACTGGTTTTTGGTATACATCGGAAATTTTTTGGGAAGTATTTTTATCGCCTGGATGATGGCAAATTGCGGACAATTCAATACAAGCGGCGGTCTGCTTGGCGGTATGACAATAAAAATCGCCGCGGCCAAAACAAGTTATCCCTTTCATTCTGCCTTTTTGCTTGGCCTGATGTGCAACTGGCTGGTGTGTCTGGCGGTGTGGGTTTCCTACGGAGCCAAAGACCTTGCGGGCAAAGCACTGGGGATTTTTTTTGTTATATGTCTTTTTGTTACCTCCGGGTTTGAACATTCTATCGCCAACATGTATTACATTCCGGCCGGTATTTTTGCCAAACAGAATCCGCTGTGGCTTTCAATGTCCGGCCTGACCAACGACGCGGCGGCGAATCTTAACTGGGGCAGCTTTGTTGTCAAAAACCTGTTCCCTGTAACTTTAGGCAACATTGTTGGCGGCGCCGTAATGGTCGGTTTACTTTATTGGCTATCGTTTGGAATTAAATTCAGCGCGAAGAATTAAATTCAGCGCGAAGAATTAACCACGAACATGACACACGAACATGCACGAACAGATTCAGGCGGTGAGGAATTTCACACGGAGCGAGGAAGTTAAAAATTAGGAATTAGGAATTAGGAATGAGGAATTTTGACTTAGCATGGTTTTTTCTAATTTTTTCTAATTTTTCTTTTCTAATTTCTCCCTTCTAATTTTCCTATCTCCTTACACTTTTCTCTTTAACTTTTCTTATTTCTTCCTCTGTGGAGCTTCGTGTACTCTGAGAGCTCCGTGAGATAATCTTATTCTAAAACCTGTTCGCGAGCGTTCGTGAAGTTTGTGGTAAGAATTCCTATTAATTTTTATTAAAAAAATTTTTGATCTCGCCGGCCAGATAAAAAGAACCTGTTCCCAGGATTGGCAGTCTTAAATCCTGCCCCATTTCCAGAGCTTTTTTTATGGCCGCTGCGGTCTCCGGAATCAGCAGGATTTGGGGATCGCGGTTAATCGGTTCTTGTTTATTTGGATCGCGGTTTCCATATTCAGCAGCCGCTTTTAGGAATGCTTCGTATACTTCCTGCGGGAAACTTTTTTTAAAGGTTCCCGGTGTTGTAATAATTATTTTTGAGAACCAGGGGATACAAAACTGTGCTATTGAACCGGCGTCTTTGTTTGCGGCGCAGGCAAAAATCAGGATGCCGCCTTTCCCGTAAAGCTGCACAAAGGTGCTGATTGTGCTTTCGGCGCTGCGCGGAGTGTGGGCTCCGTCCAGAATAAAATCCTGTTCAATCGGGAGCTGTTCGAAACGCGCCGGTATGGTAAAACCGGCCAGACCTTTTTTAACAGCGTCTTCCTGTACCTGCGGGAAAGCTGTTTTGACTGCCAGTATTGCAAGCCCGGCGTTCTCGGCCGCAATCTTGCCTGGTATGGAAAGACGAAGATCATTATAAAAAAGATCGTTTTTACCGGCTGGGTTTTTTAATTTTAAACTGAATGACGTCCCGTTTTTGTTGATCTCCTGATTATAGATCCTGCTCCATTCCGGAAAGTATAAAAGCCGGCTATTGGTTTGCGCAGCCTTGTTTTTAAAAACTTCCAGGGCTTCGTTTTTTTGTGCCGCAATTATGGCGGGACGGCCGGGTTTTATGATGCCGGCTTTTTCTCCGGCAATTGCCGGTATGGTCGTGCCAAGATATTCAGTATGTTCCAGCTCGATCAATGTAATCACGGACACGAGGGGATCAAGTATATTGGTAGCGTCCAGTCTTCCGCCCATACCGGTTTCTACCGCCATTGCCTTGACGCCTGCGGCCCTTGAACATAAAAAATACCAAAGGGTCATAAGCTCAAAAAAAGTCGGTTCTTCGCCGTTTGTTTTTTCCCCGGTGAACAAAAAGAATTTTGGATCTTTTGATCGCAGCAGCGAATCGGTCATGCCGCACAGTTCGCCGCCGGCGGATGTGTAAATATTTTCCTTAAAAAATTTGGCTCCCATGGAAATCCGTTCGCGGAAGTCTGTAACATGGGGAGAAGCGTACATGGAACAATCAATGCCCGCCGCGTTCAGAATGGCCGCGGTCATTCCGGTAACTGTTCCTTTTCCTTTGGAGCCTGCCACATGGATTGCCGGCGCGCAGTTCTCCGGGCTGCCGGTAAGTTCAGCCAGTATTCGCATGCGGTCAAGACGGAAGCCGTGGATGTCCTGGCCCCGTTCCATATTTATGAAACCGGATATCCAGTCATATACATCCGCGGAACTTCTGAATTTCACAGATTCAGCCAAAGGTGTTGATGATTCCATGTGTTTACATATATCATAAGATATGGATATACGGCAAGGATTTGTGTCAGGCTCCAGGGTATATTTCATCGGGATTAAGGGAACCGGTATGGCCGCTCTGGCGGAATTTCTGCATAACCGCGGGGTTTTGGTATCAGGGTCGGACAGTCCGGAAGTTTTTTATACGGATACCATTCTTAAGGAACTCGGAATTCCGTATTATGAAGGTTTTGACGCCAAACACATCGGCAAGGGCAAAAACACCCCTGATTTGGTTGTATATTCGGATGCGTATTCCTTTACCAGGAATCAGGAAATGGCGGAAGCTCAAAGACAGGAAATTCCTGTATGTCAATATTCAGAAGCTTTGGGCGCGTATTCGGAACTTGCCGATTCATCCGGCATTGCCGGCGTCCACGGTAAAACTACGCTTACAGCCATGACAGGAACTTTAATGCGGGCTGTTAATCTGCCGGCCCAGGTTCTGGTAGGCGGCGCGGTCAGCGGTTTTGGATACCGCTCAACGCTGGACAACGGAGATAAATATTTTATCGCGGAGACCGATGAATACAGGCGGCATTTTTTATTCTTCAGCCCAAACAGGATTGTTCTTACAGCGATAGAGCCGGATCATCAGGATTATTATCCCGACTATAATTCCATCCGGGAAGGATTTCTGGAATATTTGTGGAAACTCCCTCCGGGCGGTGAACTTATTTACTGCACCGACGATCCGGGCGCCGCAGAAGCGGCTGGAATTATTTCATGGGAAAAACGAAACATCAAATTAATCCCTTACGGATTTACCGCGGAAGGCGACTGGGGAATCATTTCGCGCAGCTGCGGCCTTGGATACCAGCGTTTTAAATTAAGGGGATTGAACGAGGAATTCGAACTGCGGTATCCGGGAAAACATTCATGCCTAAACGCTGCCGCGGCCATTGCATTAACTTCATCATTGATACACAAGGAATACGGCGGCTGGAACAGGGAAAAAGAAAACCAGGTTAAGGAAGCGCTTAAGGGTTTTACCGGAGCACGCAGGCGATCGGAAATTATCGGGGAAGCAGGCGGTATTCTTTTTATGGATGATTACGGCCATACTCCCGCCGAAGTAAAAACTACAACAGAGGGATTAAAGGAATTTTACGGACGCAGGCTTATCCTTAGTTTTATGTCGCATACCTATACGCGGACAAGCGCCCTGCTCAATGAATTTGCCGCTTCGTTTGAAAGCGCGGATCTTCTGGTACTGCACAGGATTTACGGATCTGCAAGGGAAGTTTACACCGGCCAGGTAACCGGAATGACATTGTTTGAAAAAACAAAAGCTCTAATGGGAGACCGGGTATTTTATTGCGAAGAACCGGAGAATGCAGCGGATATGCTAAAGGAAATTTTGCGCCCCGGCGATCTCTTTATAACCATGGGCGCGGGCGACAACTGGAGACTTGGACGGAAGCTTTTTGAAAAATACAGCAAAGAAGGTTCCAGATGAGAAGCATGACCGGATATGCCTTTTGTGAAAATACAGACGGCAATAAAACAGTATCCGTTGAAATTAAAGGTTACAACAACAGGTTTCTTGAGCTTTCCGTATATCTGCCGTCCTGGCTGTCATCGCTTGAACCGGTAATCAGGGATTATATGTCATCCCGTTTTTACAGGGGAAAAATTGACATTAACATAAAAGTAAGGGAGTACAACAGCGAGATTTCTGTCTCGGTAAATACCGCTGCTGCCAAAGCCTATTACACGGCAATGGAAGAACTCGCGGCCAAACTGGAAATCAAACAGAAGCCGGATCTATCCCTGCTCTTAAACATGGAAGGCGTTCTTGATACTGAAAAAAACCGCGACAGCGAAAAATATTTGACGTATATACAGCCTGTCCTGACATCGGCGGCAGATCAATTCGAATCCGAACGCAGCCGTGAAGGGCAGCACACACTTGAAGACATTCTCTGTCACATCACCGTACTTGAAGAATCCACCAGGTCAATAGAAACCCATGCCGGCGAAATAGAAAATTCAATCAAGGAAAACCTGCGGACCAGGTTTAACGAAGTACTTGGAAATGCCGTTGATGAAAACCGTATTCTGTCAGAAACCGCTGTCCTGCTTATGAAGTATACAATTTCAGAAGAACTCTCGCGCCTGTCTTCCCATCTCGCGGAATTCCGGCATGAGGCGGCTGATAACCCTGTCCCCGGCAAAAAGCTGGATTTTCTTTCCCAGGAAATTAACCGCGAAATAAACACCATCGGCTCAAAAACACCGTTGCTCGAAGTAAGCCGCCTCGTTGTAGAAATGAAGAACGCTCTGGAAAACATTCGGGAACAGCTCCGCAATGTAGAGTAAAATTAGCGGGGGATTATTTTTTACCTTCGATAAGCTTCTTGTCTTCCTTTCGGACTGGATGATAATACAATAATAAGCTATATTGTCATAAAGGCGTATGGGTAAACTCCGTAAGGAATTATGAATTAACTTGAGGTTCATCTGCGGCGATGTTGAGTGATAAAAAGGACATAAAAATTGCAATTTCCGGAAAAAGCGGATGCGGCAATACCACGGTCAGCAGACTTGTGGCCGATACCCTTGGCCTCAGGTTTATAAACTTTACTTTCCGCAACCTGGCCCGGGAAAGGGGGCTGGAACTGGCTGATCTGATGAAACTGGCAGCCGGGGACGACAGCTGGGACCTTGAAGTGGACAGACGCCAGGTCACTTTGGCCAGGGAAGGGGGCGGCTGTGTACTTGGATCGCGTCTTGCAATCTGGATGCTTCCGGAAGCCGATTTAAAAGTGTTTTTGACGGCGAGCCCGGAAATAAGGGCTATGCGTATCCAAAGGCGCGAAGGCGGTTTATTAAAAGAGATTGCCGCTTTTACGGAATCCAGAGACATGCAGGACCGGGATCGTTATATGAGAATCTATAAAATCGACAATGATGTACTGGGATTGGCAGATCTTGTGATAGATACCGATAAGCTGACTCCGGAGTTGGAAGCGGAAATTATCATTAAAAAACTGAACGAAAAATTTTCTAAACCTTAGCGGCCGACGGGAGTCGCCTTCCGGCCGCAAACATCCCTGTTTGCTCTCTCCAGGCCGTCTGCGCGTTCCCGCCGCATCCTGCGCCGGCCGTAATTTATTGTTAAGGCTCACGCCTTACTGTTTTTTGGAACGCTCCGTTTCGACTCCCGCAATTTTTTAAGATAAAACCTTAGCGGCCGACGGGAGTCGAACCCGCGTCTCAAGCTTGGAAGGCTTGGATAATAGCCGTTATATGACAGCCGCCTGATGTTCTGAATATATCATAAAAAGAAATTTTTTGTCAATTGAGGCTTTTCAGCATACCCTTTATTAATTAATCTGTTAAATGTTACTATTAATGTCTAAGAATGAAAAACGCCGCCTGGGCAAGCAGGCCAAAAAGCAAAATTGCCGCACGCGTTCTTAATGCAAATATTATTTTGCTTGCCCTGGTTATGGTCTTTTTTATTGCGGCGGCGGTGTTTATTGGCAGCGGAATTACCGGTAAAGCATCCCGTGATCTTGCCTTTTTCTATTCTGTGGAAACTGTTGATAAATTTAATTTGTACATGAGCCGCGATCTTGCGCTGGTGCAAAAGGTAGCCCATTCAAAAGCTGTTACGGACTGGTTTGCTGACGAACAAAATCCGGTCAAGAAGGCTGCGGCCTATGACGAAATGCAGGATTATATTGTTCTGCTTGACAGCGCGGAACTATATTTCGCCGTACATAAATCGAAAAACGAATATTCCATCGGTAAAGGTGTTTCGATTGAAAATTTCGAACATTTCGATGTACTGGATCCGGAGGATCCCTACAATGACTGGTATTATGATCTTGTGGATTCGGACCTGGAATATACTTTTAATATTGATTTAGACAAAGTTTCCAAACAATGGCGGATATGGATTAATCATAAGGTTTTATCCAATGGAGAGATTGTCGGGGTTTTTTGTTCAGGCATAAACATAGATAAAATGCTGGCTTCGATGTTTGAAGGTTATGATGAAAAGAATGTAAAAAGTTTTATTATTGATAAATTCGGCAATATCCAGCTGGGCAGTACATTCAGCGATATGTCTGTCGAGAGAACTGACATACATATCAATGATGAAACCGTTGATCCGGTTTTTAATAAATACCTTGATTCATATTTGGGAACCATCAGCGGATATTTTAACCAGGATGCCAGGCCGGAGGTAAGGACCCTTTCAAAAGGACCTTACAGGTACGCGTCTATAGCGCCGATTGTAAATTCCGACTGGTCGGTTGTCACCTATTTTAACAGTTTATCATTATTTACTGTAAGTAATTTTTTACCTCTGCTTGTCGCGCTGGCGGCTGCGGTAATAATTTATATGGCGGCCAATATTGTAATTACGCGCCGCCTTGTCCTTTTGCCCCTGGACGATTTAACTGCCAGTGTGAATAAATCAAATGAAGACCCTGCAGCTGTTTCCGGCTGTGATCGTGATGACGAGATCGGAGAACTGGCCAGAAATATCCGCAATACCTGGAGCAGCATCAGCGAGGCGCACGAGCGCACCAGAATTATGCTGGACGCGACGCCGCTTAGCTGTACTCTTTTGGACGAAAATCTCAACATGATTGAATGTAACAATGAAACCATCCGGCTTTTGGGAGTCAACCGCAAGCAGGATTACCTGGAACATTTTTTTAATTACAGTCCGGAATACCAGGAAAACGGAGTGCTCTCGGTTGAGAAGGCGAAGAAGGTAGTTGATGAAGCATTTGAGAAAGGGATTAACAAAATCAACTGGATTCATAAGGCATCCAACGGTACGATAATCCCTGCGGAAGTTACGCTGGTACGCGTAATATACGGCGAAAAATATGTATTGGCCGCATTTACCCGTGACCTGCGCGAGCAGATTCAGATGACCGGCGATATTAAAATGCGGGACAATCTGCTGAACGCTGTCAGCAACGCGACAGCGATGCTGCTCCAGGCAGAGGCCGATCATTTTGAAGACGCGCTCTGGGGCAGTATGGGTATGATGGCAAAAGCGGTTGACGCCGATCGCATGAGGCTGTGGAAAAATTATATGGAAAACGGAAAACTGTTCTGCACCCAGCTTTATGAATGGTCAGAAGAAGTGGAACCAACAATCGGACAAAAACATACTATCGGCGTATCCTATGAAGAGACACTTACAGGATGGGAAGAAAAACTTTCGCATAACGAATGTATTAACAGTTTTGTGCGAAATATGTCGGCCAAGGAGCGGGCGCGTTTTGAACCCCAGGGTATCCTGTCCATTTTGATAGTACCTGTTTATATACGTGAAAAATTCTGGGGGTTTGTCGGCTTTAACGATTGCCACCGCGAACGGCTTTTTACCGCAAACGAAGAGTCGATTCTGCGGTCCGGAAGTCTGTTAATCGCAAACGCGCTGCTCAGGAATATTATGACCCAGGAACTCGCTGCTGCTCTGGAACAGGCCAAGGCCGCAAGCCAGGCCAAGAGTAATTTTTTATCCAACATGAGCCATGAAATCCGCACCCCCATAAACGCCATAATCGGGATGACAAAAATCGGGAAATCCGCACCCGATATTGATAAAAAAAATTACGCTTTTGGAAAAATTGATGACGCTTCTTCGCATCTGCTGGGTGTTGTCAATGATATACTTGATATATCGAAAATCGAGGCGAGCAAGTTTGAACTTTCAATTACTGAATTCAATTTTGAAAAAATGCTGGAAAAAGTCATCACAATTCAGAGTTTCAAAATTAATGAAAAGAACCAAAAATTTTTGGTTGACATTGATCCGGCAATTCCCAAAAATCTTATTGGTGATGATCAGCGGTTTGCACAGGTCATTACAAACCTGTTATCAAACGCTGTTAAATTTACCCCCGAGCACGGATCCATTTCGATGTTTCTGCGTTTCCTCGGGGAGAAGGACAGACAGTGTACTATCGAAGCCGAGGTTACGGATACCGGAATCGGGATTACGGCGGAGCAGCAGGAACGTCTGTTCCGGTCATTTGAACAGGCAGACGCCGGCACTTCGCGCAAATACGGGGGAACCGGGCTTGGTCTTGCCATTTCGAAACGTATTGTCGAATTAATGGGCGGCAATATCCGGGTAAAATCAGAGCCGGGAAAGGGATCTGCTTTTACCATTACCGTTGTTCTTGAACGCGGCAGCAGCTATGATAACTGCGATTCGGCAGACAGCGAGGAAATTACCGGTGGTATTCAGAATTACGATTTCTCCGGCGGATACACGCTTTTGATTGCCGAGGATGTGGAACTTAACCGCGAAATCCTTTTGACAATTCTTGAGCCGACCCGCCTGACAATAGAATGTGCCGAGGACGGTGAACAGGCACTGGAAAAATTTTCAAAGGCGCCGGAAAAATATGATTTGATTTTTATGGATGTGCAAATGCCGCGGATGGACGGATACGAAGCGACCCGCCATATAAGGGCTCTGGACAACAAGCACGCAAAAGAAGTACCAATAATAGCGATGACTGCAAATGTATTCAGGGAAGATATCGAAAAATGTCTGGAGGCCGGAATGAACGGGCATATTGGCAAACCCATAGATTTTGATAAGATGTTCAAAGTATTAAAAAAGTATTTCAATAAACCGGAAAGGGGTAAGATTGAAGGAAGTTAAATACGGGCTCATAGAAGAAACCGCGCAGGGAGCAGAAAAAATCGACAGGACCTGGATGACTGTTTTTTGGGAGGCATTCAGCGACTGCGTATTTGAGATGGACGCGCATTACAATGTAACCAATATACTCAGAAAAACCGACAGCACATTTACCATGACCGATATTTTGGGAAAATCGTTTCTCGAAATCTCGGTGGACAGGGATAGGGCGCTTGTGGAAAGCGAACTTGAAATTTTAAGAACAACCGATGTACCCTACCGCCGTTTTACTTTCCTGTCCAAACTGGGCAGATATTACCGCATGACCCTTATCGCCTGGCACAGCGACGCCGGGGACCGTCATAACAAAACGTTCCTCGGCCTGCGCGGCATTGCCGTTGATGTAACCGAACAGAGCCTCAGGGAAATAACGCTGAACTGGCAGCGCGCCATAATCGAGGGAAGCAGCGATTTTATCAGCATAGCAGACATAAACGGAAAGGCGCTTTACATAAATCCGGGGGCATATAAAATGACCGGATATGATCAGGCCTCCGGTGATTTACTGCCCGAAAAAATTTTTACCCGCGCGCATCTGGAAAGAGTCCGCGCCGAGGGAATGGCCAAAGCAGTAAGCAGCGGATTCTGGACCAGTCTGGGAGAAATGATCTGCGCAGATGGCAGCGTAATTCCTGTTGAGCATAACATATACAGTGTACGGAATGTACTAGACGAATCTGTCCTTATTGCGACTGTTATAAGGGATGTCACTGATTTTATCGAACATGAAAAAACCATACGCAGCGAACAGCGGCAGTCGGAACTGCTCGCGTCTGTCGCCATGAGTTTTTCGCTGTCTGATGATTTTGACGCCAGCATGAACCAGGCCCTGGCTTCCATCGGCAGTTACATGGATGTGGATTCAATGTTTATTTACAGGAACAATACCGAGCAAAAATGTTTTGTCTTTGAATATTTGTGGTACGATGATTCAACACTTAATATCGCGGCCAACAGAAAAATTCAGTATATGGATCCTGTTACAGGCGAATACACTCCCGAGTTTACCCTGCTGCAGAGTTCTCCGATGTTTGTCGCCAACGATCTGTCTGTCCTGGAAGGGGATCTGTTCGGCAGAATGCGGAATATCGGCGTTAAGAGCATGGTATACCTGCCCATACACGCGGATGATAAATTCTGGGGGCTGATAGGCCTTAATACTTTTTCTGCGGTTCATGAATGGACAGAAAGGGAACTGCGGTTTCTTAAGACTGTCTGCGGAATTTTATCAACGTCACTGGAAAAAAGACTGATGTCCCAGAGATGGCAGGCCGCCCAGGCGAACCTGCAGGCCGTGGTGCGCAATTTCCCGGGGATCATCTGGAGCCTGGATTTTGGCCGCCGCTTTACCCTGTACGATGGTATCTACCTGAGCGCCAACGGCAAGAATCTACCCGGAATTGTAGGACAGAACATTTACGAATATTTAAAAAAATATCCGGGAACAATTCATTCCAGCATGCCGCTTAAAGTAGAACAAACTTTTTTGGGCGAACCGCAGGACTGGATGATGGAACTGGACAACGCGGTGTTCCGCTGCAATACGGTCCCGATTACCGGTCTGCACGGCGACATCATCGGCGTGGTAGGAGCCTCCGTTGATGTGACCGGTATGATACAAATGCAGAAGGATCTTGAAGTGGCGCGTGTAGCCGCCGAATCCGCCAGTGTCGCCAAAAGCGAGTTCCTTTCGCGCATGAGCCACGAGATACGCACCCCCATGAATGCCATAATCGGAATGACCCACATAGCTCAGAGTACAGGCGATGCCGAGCGGATTACCAGCTGCCTGGGAAAAATTGACAGCGCCTCCAAACATTTACTGGCCCTGATAAACGATATTCTTGATATATCCAAAATCGAGGCCAATAAACTGGAACTGCAGAACGAAGCGTTTGATTTGGAAAAATGTATAGGCAATATCTATTCCATGATCACAGTCAGGATTGAGGAAAAGCACCAAAATTTTAAACTGAACTGCAGCGAAACATTGCCAAAATTTCTGATGGGCGACGAATTAAGATTTACCCAGGTAATAATTAACCTGCTGGGAAATGCCATCAAGTTCACGCCGGAGAGCGGAATGGTCTCCATGGAAGTAACCGAAAACTCCCGCAGCGGCGATGAATGTGTTCTTGAAGTAAGGATTCGGGACAGCGGCATAGGCATAACGCCTGAACACCAAAAAAAACTTTTTACGCCGTTCGAACAGGGCGACGGCAGCATAACACGCGGATACGGCGGAACCGGCCTGGGCCTTGCCATCAGCAAGCATATAGTGGAACTGATGGGCGGCAATATATGGATGGAGAGCGAACCAGGCAGGGGCAGTATGTTTGCTTTTACCGTAAAAATGCGTATAAGCTCAAGCGCGGCCGAAAAAAAGACCGGAATCAATCCGCAGACAATCCAGGCGCGATCAAACGATCTTGGTAAATTTACAATCCTGCTGGCCGAAGATGTTGAAATAAACCGCGAGATTGTTTATGCCATACTGGAAAATACGCACATAAAAATTGAATGGGCAGAAAACGGGGTAAATGCGGTGCAGATGTTTACCGCTGCGCCGGATAAATACAGTCTGATCCTCATGGATTTGCAGATGCCGGTTATGGACGGTCTGGAAGCAACGCGTCAAATCAGGGCCCTGCGGACCAAAGCAGCCCTGCAAATACCAATTGTGGCCATGACCGCAAACGTATTCAGGGAGGACGTTGACAAATGCATTGCGGCGGGTATGAACGATCATATCGCTAAACCAATAGACACAAATCAGCTTTTGGAAAAACTGGTTCATTATCTTTTCATGAATAAAAATTAATGTTATATTGGGTTTATAGTTATAATAATAATTAATAATGGAGAAATCAATGGCTACAAAAATTCTTTATCAGGGACACGGCAGTCTGAGGCTGACAGCAGCGGACGGCAGGGTAATTTATATCGATCCCTATGCGGGAAAAGGCTATGACAAGCCGGCCGATATTATATTGATAACACACCAGCACGATGACCACACCCAGGTCGGTTTGATTTCCCAAAAACCGGGCTGCAGGATCATTTCCAATTCAGAAGCTTTGATGGGCGGGAAACATAATCTATTTAATATTACTGATATTACTATCGAAGCGGTTGAAGCCGGCAACAAGAACCATGACCCCAAAGAATGTGTTGGCTATATTGTAACCGTAGACGGAATAAAAATTTATTTTGCAGGTGATACATCCAAAACAAAATCCATGGAATCATTTGCCGCAAAAAAAATTGATTATGCCTTCTTCCCGACCGACGGTTATTACAACATGGATATGGACGAAGCGGCCGAATGCGCCAAACTAATCGGAGCGAGATTCAATATTCCGATTCACATGAAACCCGGCGAATTGTTTGACGCCCAGCGCGCACAGACATTCAAGGCTCCCAACAGACTTATAGTCCCTGCCGGAGAAGAAATAACACTCACAGCCGTAAAATAGAATCAGCTTAACGGATATCCCGCCAGGTTCTCTTTAAAATCTGACGGGTTATCGCAGTATATTCTGAATATATCTTAAATTTTCTGCCCGATTAAATTCCCGGCTTCTTCTGTGCTTACAGGTTTGACTCCCGCTCCGACAATGTCTGCAGTGCGGACTCCCCCTGCAAGAACGGATTTTACCGCGTTCTCAACCGCGTCAGCTTCCCTTGTCAGACCGAATGAGTACCGCAGCATCATGGCGGCCGACAATATCATGGCCATGGGATTGGCCTTGTTCTGCCCGGCAATATCCGGCGCCGAACCGTGGGCAGGTTCGTAAAGACCGAACTTCCCATTGCCCAGACTGGCCGACGGCAGCATGCCAAGGGAGCCTGCTATCATTCCCGCTTCGTCAGAAAGAATATCGCCGAACATGTTGCTTGTTACAATCACATCGAAATGCCCGGGGTTTCTGACAAGCTGCATGGCCGCGTTGTCAACATATATATGTTCAAGTTCAATACCGGGATAATTTTTTGCCGTTTCAATAACAACGCTCCTCCAGAGTCTTGAACTGTTCAGTACGTTTGCCTTGTCAACACTGGTAACTTTCTTCTTTCTCTTTGCCGCGATTTCAAAAGCCGCTGCCGCGATACGCCTTATTTCTTCGGTTGAATAGATCTCTACATCATAGGCCGCCGGACCCATCGGGGTTTCTTTGGTTCCCTTTTCTCCAAAATAAATGCCCCCTGTAAGTTCGCGCACCATCATTATGTCAAGTTCGCCGCCTGTAATTTCTTTTTTTACAGGGCTTGAATCGGCAAGCTCCTTAAATAAAATGGCCGGCCTAAGGTTCGCGTACAGGCCCAGTTCCTTGCGCAGTTTTAAAATGGCGTTTTCCGGTCTTTGATCTCCTGGCAAAGTATCGTATTTAAAATCACCCACCGCTCCAAAGAGCACCGCATCACTTTTTCTGGCAGCTGCCAGGGTCTCATCCGGTAAAAAAGTTCCGCGTTCCTTTATTGCCGCCCCTCCGGCTAAATGGGTTTCGTATTTTAAGGTATGACCGAATTTATCACATACCTTTGCGAGTACTTTTACAGCCTGGCCCATAACTTCCGGGCCTATCCCGTCGCCGGGAATCAATGTCAGATTCAGAATCATTTATTTCTCTTGTTTATTTCTCTTGTTGAGGAAATTTAAAAGACCGCCGGCCTTTATAATTCCCTGTATAAAATCAGGGAAGGGTGTCGCTTTATAAGTTTCCTTTTTTGTAAGATTGGTAATCGTACCGTCGGCAAAGTTTATTGAAACTTCGTCTCCGTCCGATATTTTCTCGCTGGCTTCTTCGCACTCAAGGATGGCAAGGCCGATGTTCAGGGCGTTGCGGTAAAAAATCCTCGCGAATGATTTTGCGATTACACAGGAAATTCCGGATTCCCTGATTACGATTGGAGCATGTTCCCTGGAGGAACCGCACCCGAAATTTGCACCTGCGGCTATTATGTCACCGGGACGGACTTTTTTGACAAATGATGTGTCAATATCCTCCATACAGTGACCGGCCAGTTCTTTGTAATCGGCGGTGTTTAGATACCTGGCAGGAATAATAACATCTGTATCTACATTGTCGCCGTATTTATGTACAAATCCTTTTACTTCCATATTAAAAACCTCCCTGGGTCAGACCTCTTTGGGCCCGCTGATTTTACCGGTAATGGCCGATGCCGCCGCGACTGCAGGGCCGGCCAGATAAACTTCGGATTTTACATGACCCATTCTTCCGACAAAGTTGCGGTTGGTAGTGGAGACGCAGCGTTCTCCTTCCGCCAGAATTCCCATGTGCCCGCCGATGCAGGGGCCGCAGGTCGGCGTGGAAACCGCGCAGCCGGCGTCAATAAAGATATCCATAAGCCCGAGTTTAAGGCACTGCTTGTATACTTCCTGGGTGCCGGGTATCACAATTACCCTGACATCCCTGTGGACTTTACGGCCTTTAAAAATTTCGGCGGCAATCATCATGTCTGAAAGTCTGCCGTTTGTACAGGAACCGATCAATACCTGGTCGATTTTTATATCGCCGCATTCTTCGAGAGGCCTGGCGTTTTCCGGCAAATGGGGGAACGCTACTGTAAGACCGATTTTACGAAGGTCAATATCAACAACCGCTGTATATTCGGCGTCCGCGTCAGGTTCGAAAATGCTGTACGGTCTGTTTACCCGGCCTTTCATGTATTCGATGGTTTTGCCGTCTACCGGGAAAATTCCGTTCTTGGCGCCCGCTTCAATCGCCATGTTCGCCATGCAAAAGCGGTCATCCATGGTTAGGTTTTTAAGGCCTTCGCCGGAAAATTCGATTGACTGGTAGCCTGCGCCTTCGACTCCGATTTTACCTATGATGTAAAGCATAACATCCTTGCCGCCAACATATTCATTCAGGCTGCCGTGAATATTAATTTTTACCGCTGACGGTACCTTGAACCAGGCTTTTCCTGTTATCATTCCCGCAGCCATATCCGTGCTTCCAATGCCGGTAGAAAAGGCGCCCAGAGCCCCGTATGTGCATGTGTGGGAATCCGCTCCGATCACGCAGTCTCCCGCCGCGACCAGGCCTTTTTCCGGCAGCATTAGGTGCGCAATCCCCATTTTGCCCACATCGTAAAAATGTTCGATGCCGTACTTTATTGCGAAATCCCTGCTGGTTTTGCAGAGTTCAGCGGTCTTAATATCTTTGCTCGGTGTAAAATGGTCCAATATTATTGCAATTTTACTTTTATCAAAAACCTTGTCCGCGCCGGATTTTTCCATTTCCTTAATAGCGACCGGTGTTGTAACATCGTTGCCCAGAACCAAATCGAGATTTGCCATAATAAGGTCATTTACTTTGACAGACGGCAGACCCGCGTGTTTTGCCAGTATTTTTTGAGACATGGTCATTCCCATTTATTTTTTCTCCCTTTTATTACCGGTCTGTTTTTTTTGCGTGCCGGCAAGTCTGTTAAGCGAACTGACCAGCGCGTATATCGATGCGTAAATAATATCCTGGTGCAGCCCGACTCCCCAAAAGATTTTTTCGCCGCTGTCAATGGCGACATATGCGGCGGCGCGCGAATGTGAATCCGCCTCCAGAGCGTGCTCGGAATAGGTAACAAATGTAAAATCGAAACCGATCGCGCTTTTTTTAAACGCGTTGCTTACGGCGTCCAGCCGTCCATTTCCTGCATCTTTAAGTATATATTTTTTACCGAAAATTTCAACTTCCATGTGGGTGTTGAAACCATTCTCATTTACTCCGGATGTTATTTTTTCAAAAGTAACATCTGTAACATCGATAAATTCATTGCGGTTTATATATTCTGCTTCAAAAAGTTTAAAAACTTCCGCGGGGGGCAATTCCTCGTGCCTCTGGTCCGACACGTTCTTTATAAAATAGCCGACTTCTTCCCGCATCTTTGGCGGCAGATTGTAACCGTAATTCTGTTCCAGAATATACGCGATCCCGCCTTTTCCCGACTGGCTGTTGATCCGTATTATATCCGCCTCGTATTCCCTGCCTATGTCATGCGGGTCAATAAGCAGGTATGGAACGTTCCATTTTGCGAGTTTGTTCTGCTTGCGCCACTTCATTCCTTTGGCTATCGCGTCCTGATGCGAGCCGGAGAAAGCGGCAAAAACCAAATCGCCGCCGTACGGCTGTCTGGGATGCACCGGCAGATCGGTAAGTTTTTCGTACTTTTCTACTATACCGGGCATGTCGGAAAAATCCAGGTTGGGATTAATCCCATGCGAAAAAAGGTTCATTGCCAGCGTCACTATATCGACATTGCCTGTTCTCTCGCCGTTGCCAAATAGCGTGCCCTCAATACGGTCAGCTCCGGCAAGCAGGCCCAGTTCGGCGTCGGCAACTGCCGTACCCCTGTCGTTATGCGGATGCAGCGAGAGGATAATGTTTTTGCGGTTGTTTAAATGTTTGCCCATATATTCGATCTGGCTCGCGTAGACATGGGGCATGGACATGGATACGGTTGCCGGCAGATTGATGATGATTTTGCGTTTTGGCTGCTGTTTCCAGATATCGATAACCTCGTTGCAGATTTTTAACGCAAAATCAATTTCGGTTCCGGTAAAACTCTCCGGAGAATATTCAAAGGTAAACTCGGTCTCAGGCATTCCGGCTGCACATTTATTAAACAGTATCGCTCCTTCTTTTGCGATTTCGATGATCTCATCCTGTGATTTGCCGAATACCTGCTCTCTCTGCGCTACAGAAGTAGAATTGTAAAGATGGACAATTGCTTTCTTCATCCCTTTAAGGGAATCAAAAGTTTTCTTTATGATATGCTCGCGCGACTGGGTAAGAACCTGAATCATTACGTCATCTGGAATCATGTTCCTGTCTACAAGTGTCCTTAGAAATGAATATTCAGTTTCGGAGGCGGCTGGGAAACCGACTTCGATTTCTTTAAACCCGATTTCAAGCAGAAAATTGTAAAATTCAATTTTTTCTTCAAGATTCATGGGCACAATCAGTGCCTGGTTTCCGTCGCGCAGATCAACGCTGCACCACATCGGCGCCTTGTCTGCATGGTCTTTTTTTATCCAGTTGTTGCTTTTTTCCGGAGGTAAAAAATAACCAATTTCGTATTTATCAAAGTTCTTCATTGATACAGATAAGTCAAAAACCATAGAAGTGTCAAGATGGACAGCAAGCTATTGTTGGACAGCAAGTTATTTTAAAGATAAACTTTAAAGGTAAACTGCTATCTTGACCCTGGGCCGCGGTTGGCCAATAATATTATTAATGAACAAAGCGTCAAAAATTTTGGAAAAAATCAAAAATAACGGATTTATCGCCGGGACCCATGTAACTTTGTCGGATATTTCCATTTCCGAACAAATGGGAATGCTGGGTTTTGAATTTGTCTGGATAGAAGGAGAACACTCTCCTCTGGACAAACAGAATATTCTTGGCCACATCATCGCGTGTCAGGCAGGAGGAGCTGCGGCTTTTGTCCGCATCCCCTGGAATGATCCCGTGCTTGCCAAACCAATCCTGGAAATGGGGCCGGACGGCATTATTTTTCCCTTCATACGCACTGCAGAAGAAGCCAGGGCCGCTGTCGCAGCCTGCCGCTATCCTCCGGCCGGAACCCGCGGCTTTGGTCCAAGGCGCGCCAGTAAATATGGGACAATGCCGAACAGCGAATATCTTGCAGGCGTTGATCAATCGTTCCTTAAAATAATGCAGATAGAACATATTGACGCTGTAAATAATCTTGATGAAATCCTGGCGGTTGACGGCGTTGACACAATTGTGGTCGGTCCCGCCGATCTTTCCGGTTCAATCGGATTATTGGGCCAGATGCGTCATCCGGATGTTATGGCGTTAATGGACATAATCGCGCAAAAATGCAGGGCAGCCAAAATGCCTTTTGGTATTTCCATGCCCTACGATAAAGATAATATAACAGACTGGATCCGCCGGGGCGTTTCATGGCTGGCAGCCGGAAACGACTCCAGTTATATTGCGCAGGCCGGTTCGCAGACTTTAAAAACCATACTGGAAATAAAAAGCAAATCATAATACTGAACAGGGGGAGGGCCGTCTGATGATTACAAAGAACGATGCTGCGCATACTGCCGTGTATACAATCGAAAACAGCAAATTAAGTGTTAAAATATCGCAGCTCGGCGCGGAGCTGGTATCCATTTACGACCGCGCCAATTCACGTGAACTGCTCTGGCAGGGAAACGAGGCAATCTGGAAAAACCAGGCGCCTGTCCTGTTCCCGCTTATCGGCAGGCTCAAAACAAAAGGTTTTACATACGAAGGCAAGCGGTACGACATTGATATTCACGGTTTCGCAAAGACTTCGGTTTTTACACCCGCAGACCGATCAGGTAATTCAATAACGTTTACACTTGCCAGCAGCGGCGAAACCCTGCAGCATTATCCTTTCGATTTTGGGTTTAGTGTCAGATACACCATTGATAACAACCGGCTGCTCAAGGAGTACATTACAAAAAACACCTCTGCAAAAGATATGTATTACGAAGCCGGAGGCCATGAAGGGTATATGCTTCCGCTTTCCGGCAGCGAGAAAATGAGCGACTATTTTCTTTTATTTAAAGGCAAAGACGCTTTATATTCATTTACCAAAGACGACCAGACAATGATGCTTATCCAAAAGCATAAATTTGATCTTGATAACGGACGTTTATACCTGAACATGGGAGTTTTTTCCAATGACGCCCTTGTCCTGGAAGATGACGCCGGCAAGGTTATCGAATTACACGGGCCCAATACCGGCCGCCTGCTCACAGTAAAATTCAGTGATTTTAAGTATGTCGGTATATGGACCAGAAATATGCCCAGCGATACCAATTATGTCTGTATTGAACCATGGAGTTCCCTGCCGGATTTCGCTCATCTTGGAACAGAGCTGACGGAGAAAATCGGGATAAGACGGTTGGGCGCCGGTCAGAGTGAAACTCTGGAATATACGGTTGAAGTTCATTGATAAAGGGTATTGATACTGCAGACAAAGGCCCTAACCGGATTTATTGACAATACCTATACATTAGTATAGTATAAATTTAAAAACCGGCAAAGGGGCATAATATGGGTGAAGTACTGATAGGGACCTGCGGTTACTCATACAGGGAATGGGAAGGGCCGTTTTATCCGGCTCAAATTAAACCCGATGAATATTTACGGTTCTATGCCAATGAATTTTCTACCGTAGAAATTGATAACAGTTACTATAAAATGCCAAATGCCGGGCAGCTTCAGAATATGCTGGACTGCGGCGGCCCTGATTTGTTCATTGCGCTCAAAGCGGTTCAGACCCTTACCCATAACATTGAGCCGGATAAGTGGCGCAATGACGCCAAAATTTTTATTGAGGCAATAGAACCCCTGCAAAAGGCCGGCCGCCTTGTGGCTGTTTTGTTCCAGTTTCCATATTCTTTTCACTATACCGCGGATAACCGCAAACACCTGGACTGCCTTTTGGGTGAATTTGAGGGGATTTCATCGGCGGTGGAATTCAGGAACGGGGAGTGGAGCAGCAGCCGCGTCATTGACGGCCTTAAAAAACGCGGCGTGTCCTATGTTTCCACAGATTTGCCCGATATCAAGGGGCTGCCGCCGGTGCTGGATGTTTCCACCGGCCCGCTTTCATACTTCCGCCTGCACGGCCGCAATACCGAGACCTGGTGGGGATCTGACAGTAAATCCCGTTACGATTACCTTTACACGGACAAGGAACTGGAAGGCGCCGCCGAACGGATAAAACATATTGCCATCAAGGCGGATAAGCTTGTTGTCTATTTCAACAACCACACAAAGGCAAAGGCGATTTCCAACGCGAGATCCCTGCAAAAAATTCTGGATACGCTTGGTATACCTTCTGTCCGAAAGGTTGCCTCGCCAAAGTAATTGGCGGCCAGCTATGTTGGCTGCCGGCGCAGTTGACGGCCGGCGCAGTTAGCGGACAGACCTAAATAACCGCCAGCGCTGTCCTGTGCCGGCCGCCGTTGGCACAGGACGCGGCAAGAACTATTCCGCGCGTGACCGCGCCCATGCCGTAGCGGATCTGCAATGAATCAACAGCTTCCTGCAGATTCCTTTTTTTTGCGCCGGCGGGGAATACCGGTTCGAACAGGTCCGGCTCGTAACCCAGGGGGCGCAGGTCTTCGAGTGTCAGCCGTACCGAGCGGACCCTGATACGCCTGGTTACGGCTTTTTTGTACAGCTTTTCCGCAAGGGCCAGGATTTCACT
>WQZG01000025.1 GCA_009780855.1 Treponema sp. | reverse complement strand
GCGTCGGCAAAGGTAAATCCGGTGGTAAGAATTAAATCGTATTTTTCATCGGTTGCCTGCCTGATGTTCGGGATGTACATATCCTGGGTCTGGGCAGTAACTACATCATAAAGGCTGCCGCGTTTGCTCTGATTCTGCCAGGTGTCGCCGTAGAATTCCAGGATTCCGCGCCATGCCGCCGCGTTAAAGGATTTGTCATCAATACCGGTGGCATCTGTAAGAAGCCTGACAGTAGGTCCGGCGGTTGCCGCGGCCTGCTGCTGATTTGCGCTGGCAAAGACCATGGAACAGGCCAGAGCCGTCAGCAATACAAAAAATAAAGCTTTTTTCATTAATTTCCTCCGCTAAAATTAGTTATTAATATCTTAAATCGTTTTCATATTGCCGGTCAACGGTCTCCGCCGGAGGTTAACCTACGAGGAGGCTAACCTCCGCGGAGAATAGTAATAATTTTTAATTTACATGTCAAAACTATGATAGAATAGGTAAAAAAATACCGAAAAGGAAATAACATGATACGAAAATATATAATCAGCGTTTTTTTTACCATTTTAATCATATTTCCGGTTTTTTCGCAGTTTGACGGTGTTTCACCTGTAGGCGCGAATTCGGCAATGGACCTGTTTTCGCCGTCCATGGGAGGACGCGGAGGGTTTATCACATTAAAGGGAGGAGCCCCGGCCAGCGCCGTTAACCCGGCGGCAGAAGGCGATGCCCAGCGGATTATATTTGACATAGGGTATTTGGGAATCCCGGGGTTTGGAAAGGAGAGCGGCTGGGGAAACGCTTTTAATCTGGGCGCCGTTTTTCCGACAAGAGTCGGTGTATTCGGCGGATCGCTCAAAATGATCAACAGTCCTTTTAAAGGTTTCCCGGTAGATACCACATTTATGGGAAACCTGAACGCGGCCAAAGAATTTTATCCGGGAATGAATCTGGGAGCCGGTCTTAACATAGGCTACAATACGGCCGATCACTGGATTGTATCCGGAGATTTGGGCCTGCGCTGGAATATCGGCAGCCTTGGCCCGCTGGAAAACTTTACCTGGGCCGCGGTACTGCACGGTATAGGCGCTTCCTGGATCCCGTCCATGTTTACTCCGGCAGGAGGAATTTCGTTTGATTTTGTTAATCTAAAGGGCGAAGCGGGCAATCCTTCTCCGTTCAAAATGGGAATGGCCGCAGATTTAAGTTTCCCAACCTTTCAGAATGTAACCGGCAAACTCGGGATAAACATGACCGTTGCCGGACTGGTCAATGTTACCGCGGCTTCCAATTTTAATGTCAGGGAAGCCCTCAAGGGGCAGGCCCCTTCATTTATTCCGTCCATCGGAGTAAGCGCCAATTTCAAACTCAAGTCGGGCGGCCCCCGCATCGTTGGAGGCGCTCTGCCGTCTGACGGGGAGCTTGCCGTGGATTTGGCCGCGAAACCGCTGTATGCGGACATATGGGCCATGGGCGCCGGAGTTACCTGGACTGTCGGCGTTGTGGATAAAAATCCGCCGGTAATAACAATAGATTATCCGGACATGATATGGATTTCACCCAACAATGACGGTTTGTCCGATGACCTGGAATTTCCTGTATCCATAACCGATCAAAGGTATATTTCAGAATGGTCTTTTGAGATTATGGATGAAGCAGGCAATGTTGTGCGCACCTACCGCAACAAGGAAAGGCGGCCGGAGACCCAGGGTGTACAAAATTTCTGGGACAGGCTAACCGATGTCAAATCCGGAGTTGAGGTTCCGTCAACGCTGCGGTGGGACGGTATCCTGGAAACAGGGGTTACAGCGCCGGACGGAATTTATCAATTCAGGGTTACCGCAAAAGACGACAACCAAAACAGCGCGGTTTCCCAAACCTATAAAGTCATGGTGGACTGCACGCCGCCGGATATTACCATCGAGCCGCTTGCCGGAGATGATAATATATTCTCTCCTGACGGCGACGGATACAAGGATACTCTTACAATAAACATGAACGGTTCAAGGGAGGATCTTTGGGAAGGCGGTATTTACAGCAGCAGCGGCAACAAGGTTAAAAATGTCAGGTTCGCAAACACGGCGCCGCAAGCTTTTACCTGGGACGGAACCGATGATAACGGAGTAATCGTCGGCGACGGCGTATATTTTTTCAGGATTAGTTCATTCGACCGGGCCCAGAATTCCGGATCAGCGGAACTGAGAAACATCATTGTCAATACGGTCCAGCCGCAGATAGGCCTGAGCATTACTGACGCGTGGTTCTCCCCGAATAATGACGGCATCAAAGACACGATGAATTTTATTCTGAACATACCGGATACAGAAGGAATTGTTTACTGGGAATTTAATATAAGGGATACGAGGGGCCAGATAAGGCGGACCCTAAAGGGAAACGGTATTCCCCCTGCCCGTTATGAATACGACGGAAGGGATGAAACAGGAGCCATACTTCCGGAGAGCGTTTATACGGCCGATGTTTCGCTGCGTTACATAAACGGTTATCTTTCTTCGGCTGTATCTCCTTCTTTTACCCTGGATGTAACCCCGCCCAGGGCGTCAATACGGATCGACGACAAGGATCAGGGGCCCGGGCTGCCGCCGGTTTTTGCGCCCAACAATACAGGCGCCAAAGACGAACTGTTTATTATTCAGGAAGCCTCCGAAGAAATTTTGTGGATTGGCGAGATAAGGAATGCCTCTGAGACACCGGCCGGCGCGGTAAAAACATTCAGGTTCAGCGGAACCCCGCCGACACGGCTGATATGGGACGGAGTAACCAATGAAGGCTCCATTGCCCCTGACGGCCTTTACGTTTACGAGCTTTCTTCTGCGGACCTTGCGGGAAATACCGGAAGATCCAACAGGGTGGAATTCGAAATCAATACCAGGGATACGCCGGTTTTTATAACAACGGATCTTAGGGCGTTTTCTCCCAACGGCGACGGTATAAAGGATTCGATTACACTCCAGCCCCAAATCCAGGAAACAGCAGGTATCCTTAACTGGAGAATCGAAATCTACAGATCGGCCGGCGCTAACAGCCAGGTTCTGCCGTCCCCCGGTTCAATCGTACGCACTTTTACAGGATCATCTATGGCGCCTGCTTCCATAATCTGGGACGGCAAGTCGGACAATGGTTCGCCGGTTCAGGACGGCAGTTACGCGGCCCGTCTCTACCTGGAATACAGGTCGGGGGTTAAACCTACAGCCGCAACATTACCTTTCATCCTTGATACAGAAGCTCCAAGCGGCGATACATCGGTTCCATTTAAAATTTTTGCCCCGAACGGCAACGGCAGAAGGGACTTTTTGCCAATCAGTGTAAATACCGACGGGAACGACGAATGGAACGCGGTAATTACCGATAACGGAAACAACATAGTACGCTCGTGGAACTGGATTGACCAGCCCCCGGAAAAAACATTAATCTGGGACGGCAAAGATCAGGCCGGCAATATTGTAACCGACGGGGTTTACAGTTTCTCGCTGTCCTCAACAGACGATGCGGGAAACAGCTTCCGCAGAACCATAAGCAGTATAACAGTAGACGGCCGCATACCCAGAGCTTTCCTTACCGCATCGGCGCTCGCAATTGCGCCAAAGCCAAACCAGCCGTCACAGGCCATGAACTTCAATATTATTATATCACCGCAGGAAGGCATCAATTCATGGAAACTGGAATTAAAGGATGAAACCGGCAGCGTCTTTAAAACTTTTGCCGGTGTCAACAGCGCGCCTCCCGCAAATATTGGCTGGAACGGAAATGATGACCGCGGCATAATCAGGGAAGGATGGTACACTCCGTCCTTATATATTGATTACGAAAAAGGCGATGAAGTTTATGTAACAGCGCCGGAAATTAACGTTGACGTTTCCGGGCCGGTCCTGAACTTTAGCTACAGGCCGCAGTATTTTAGTCCTGATAACGACGGCGTGGATGATGAAATGTTTATAACACTGTCAGCCGTTGACGCCTCGCCGATTGCATTCTGGAACCTGGAGTTCAGGGAAACCGAAGGCACAAAACAGATATTCTACCGCTGGGAAGGCAGGGGCAGTCCGACAGACAGAATCGTATGGAACGGCCGCAGCAGCTGGGGCGAACTTGTACAGGGCGCTACCGACTATTCGTATACATTCAGCGCGACAGACTCGCTGGGAAATTCAAGTACAGTTGACGGAATATTCAGCACCGATGTTCTGGTAATAAGGGACGGCGATTTGCTGAAGATCCAGGTGCCGTCAATTACCTTCCGCGCAAACTACGCCGACTTTATCGGCCTGCCGGCTGATCGCATAGAAACCAACAACCGCGTTCTGCGGCGCGTCGCGGAAATACTTAACAGGTTCAGGGACTACAGGGTAACTGTCGAAGGACACGCCAATCCCATACTGGGGACAGCCAGGGAAGAAACCGAAGAACTGCAGCCGCTGAGCTACGCAAGGGCGGCCGCGGTTGTCGACATACTCAGCGGTTACGGCGTCAACAGGAGCCGAATGAGTTATGTCGGAAGGGGCGGCCAGTTCACGGTAGCGAACGCCCAGGATCAGAACAACAACTGGAAAAACAGAAGGGTGGAGTTTATTCTAATCAAATGAGAAATTAGCAGTTAAGAATTAAAAGTTAACAGTTAAAAGTTGATAGTTTACAGCGGTTAGTAGTTGAGTAGTAAGTGGGGAGTGGGGAGTGGTAAGTGGGGAGTAGGGAGTGGTAAGTAGGGAGTGGTAAGTAGGGAGTAGTAAGTGAGAAGTAGTAAGTGGGAATGTCGCTGGTTCCTCATTTCTCCCTTCTAATTTCTCATTTCTAACTTCTCATTTCTCCTTTTTCACTTTATACTTAACCTATGTATGCCTATGATATTTTTTTGGCCAATTCACTGGAAAAAGTATTTCCGTCAAAAAGGCCGCATCCGATGGACGAAGATAAAATCATTCCTGTTTTCGAGGGAACTATACCTGCGGTTCAGCTTGTCTATACCCGGCATCCCGGCGAAACACCGGCTCCGTTTGTTACTCCGTTAAAAATAAGCGTAACAGGGGCGCCGGTAAAGCCGGCGCTGAGTTCGGTTGAACTGATACCGGCGGATTATCCGTGCCACGAAAAAACAGACAGCGGCTACCTGACAACGGAACCCGGACTGTTCCCGGATTTGCTGCGCCCTCTTGTAAACGATACTTTTAAACCGGTAACAGGACAGTACCGATCGATTTGGATTGATTTCCCGGGCGTCACGGCGGCCATGAAAGGAATACACAAGATTACTGTCAAAGTTGAAACCTTAAATGAAACTGTAATGGCAAACGGCTCAAAAAGAAAAGACCAACAAGCGGTTTTAAACAGGGAGCTGTCTTTTTTTATGGATGTAAAACCGCAAATACTGCCGGTGCAAACCCTTATCCAGACACAGTGGTTTCACGCAGACTGCCTTGCCGATTTTTATAAAACAGAAATTTTTGGCGAAGAACACTGGAAAATTATCGAAGCATTTATCGAACCGATGGTAAGCCGTTACGGCATCAACATGGCGCTCACTCCGGTTTTTACTCCGCCCCTTGATACCGAACCCGGCGCTGAACGTCCTACGGTTCAGCTTGTTGATATAGAAACTGACGGAGATAAATATTCATTTAATTTTGATAAATTGATCTGCTGGTGCAATATCTGTAAAAAACACAGCATTAAATATCTGGAAATTCCGCATTTCTTTACACAATGGGGCGCCGCGTTTACACCTAAAATTATAGCCCGTAGCAGCACAACAGCCCGCAGCGGCGGCAACGGGGAACTTAAGCGAATATTCGGCTGGGATGTAAAAGCAGATGATCCTGCCTACGCCAATTTCCTGAGACAGCTTGTTCCCGCCCTGCGCAAAGTCCTGGAAGAAAACGGTTATGACAGGGATCATGTTGTTTTTCATGTCTCGGATGAACCAAATGCCGAACACATAAAAAATTATAAAGCGGCAAAGGAATTAATCGCGCCCCTGGTAAAGGGGAGTCTGCTCGTAGACGCGTTAAGCGATGTTACTTTTTACAGGGAAGGAATTGTCGAACACCCCATACCTGCGGTAAATCATGTAAAAGATTTTTTGGATGCGGAAGTCAGGGATCTATGGACTTATTATTGCACCGGCCAGTATTACCTGGTACCCAACCGTTTCTTTGCCATGCCGTCCGCGCGTACAAGGGCAATGGGGATTCTGATGTATTATTTTAATATAAAAGGATTTTTACAGTGGGGCTACAATTTTTATTATTCACAAAATTCCAAAAAACTCATAAACCCGTTCTGCGAAGCTTCCGGCATACGGGCATGGCCGGCCGGCGATCCTTTCCTTGTTTATCCGGGAGAGGACGGCAGGCCCCTTTCTTCAATCCGGGGAGAAGTTCACAGGGAGAGCCTGGAGGATTACAGGCTTTTATGCCTGGCCGAAAATAAAATGGGACGGGAAAAGGTTTTGGCTCTTGCCGAAGAAGATTTTCACGGACCTTTAAGTTTTGAACATTATCCGGCCGAGTCCCAATATTATTATAAATTAAGGGAAAAACTGGCGCAGTTACTCGGGCAATGAACCTTCACAGCTCCAGCTTGTTTTTTGATAATCCCTGAGTCTCTTTTCCCTGCGGTAACTGTAAAAGGACTTATCGGAAAAAATCAGATGATCCAAAAAACGTATCCCAAGGATTTCCGCGGCCGCCGCAAGGTTTACAGTCACTTCATCGTCTTCCCTTGACGGAACCAATTCGCCGCTGGGGTGGTTATGGCAGACACATACTGCCGAACACCGATCGGTCAGAGGATCGGCAAAAACTTCCCTTGGATGGACTATGGTGCGGTTGACCAGGCCCTTGCTCACTACCCGGACGGCAATTACCTCATGCGAACCGTTCAGTGATATTGAAATAAACATCTCCTGTTTACGGCTCGCGTAATGCCTGACTATATTATAGCAATCCGACGGGTATCTGATCCTGACTCCGGAAAAATTCCAGTACCGCCTTCCCAGTTCAAGCATGGCGATAACAGTGCAGGCTTTGGATGTACCCATTCCGCCAAGATGTACTAATTCTTCCGCGGAAGGAATTTCCTTGAGGTTATCCAGCCTGTCCAGAAGCTGGAAGGCCAGCACGCTTACATTTTTGCCCCTGACGCCGTGGCCAAGAACAATGGCCAGCAGTTCCTGATCCATTAAGGCAGCGGGGCCTTTTTCCAAAAGCCTCTCCCTGGGACGTTCAGAAATCGGGAGGGACTGAAAATCGGAAATGAAAGGGGCCCTGTACCCGTCGCCCGGAACTTCATTTACGCAATCATTAAAATTTTCATCATACATACACCCTATATGGCATTAATATTCAAATTGCATTGAAATTTCAGTAAAAATATGAAATATTTTAATCAACAACCTCGCGGCAAGCCACGAGGTATGTTGTTTCTTCTAAGGTATTTGTATTCGGGGTTTAATACCTTTAAGAGCGCCCTAAAGCTCCCTCGCGCAGCGAGTTCTTGGGTATTAAACCCCTCAACACGAATAAAAGGAAACTGTGTTGATGTTCGGCAAATTTTCAGGTATTTTGGCGCTGGCGTTTTTCTTGATGCATTGCCTGATTTATCCCGGTAATTGTGAAGCCCAGGATTACCCGGATTCACCGTTAACCGATAAATTTTTAACCGATTTTGCAAATCCTGAGGATGATGACGAGAATTATATTCTGCCCGAACCGGAATATTCGCAGCAAGCAGCGGCGCAGCAAGCAGCGGCGCAGCAAGCTGAACAGGAAAATAACAGCGAACCCGGTATGCCGCAGGTTCCCGAATATATTATGGGACAGGGGCAAGTCGATGCAAAAAGTCTTTCGGATTTCCTGCTTTTTTTTAATCCGGACGCAGACGGCATAGCGGAAGAACTTGCCAATTTATACGTGGAAGAAGCATCAGCAGAAGGTGTTAACTGCGACGCGGCATTTGCGCAAATGTGCCTGGAAACCGGTTTTTTGCGGTTCGGAGGGCTGGTTACTTCAGAGATGAATAATTTTTGCGGTCTGGGGGCAATCGGACCGGGGCAGGAAGGTGAATGGTTCCCCGATCCCAGAACCGGAGTACGGGCCCATATTCAGCATTTAAAAATTTATGCTTCTGACGAACCGCTTAACCAGGAACTGGTTGATCCCAGAAATTATTTTGTCATCTCCGGCTCGTCTCCGAAAATCAGCGGATTGTCCGGAACCTGGGCCGCAGACCCGGCGTACGGCGACAAAATAACCAATTTAATCAGGCGCATTTATGAATATTCATTTCTAAAAAATAATGTTATAACTGCAATACAGGATACATACATCCCTGAAACATCTGAGGCGGAAATAGAACCGCAAATCGGGGAATCGGACATAATTAAAGGAGCGGACGATGAAGGATTATAACCTGGGAATTATTGGTTTAGGCGGCATGGGCAACTGGCACAGGGAACTCATAAATGAAGGCGGCTGGTTCGGCGGACTGAAATTTGAAGGCGGCGGAATTGAACATTTGAAGGTTGCAGGTTCTTTTGATATAAAGCCGGAACGCCAGGCTTTTGCCAAAGAACACGGGCTTAAGCCATATAATTCCATGGAAGAACTTCTGGCAGATCCCAAAATCGACATAGTCCTGGTGTCTACTCCCAATGATCTTCATAAACCTCTGGTAATCAGGGCGCTGGAAGCGGGCAAAAACGTTGTCAGCGAAAAACCGGCGACACTCGGCTCCGGTGATTTCCAGCAAATGATAGACGCCTCTGTAAAGGCAGGGAAAGTTTTTACGGTTCATCAGAACAGGCGCTGGGATGAGGACTTTCTTACTGTAAAAAAAATATACGAACAGAATTTACTTGGCCAAATCTTCCGCATCGAATCCAGGGTACACGGATCGCGCGGTATTCCGGGCGACTGGCGGGCGCTTCCCGAACACGGAGGCGGCATGGTTTTGGACTGGGGAGTCCATACTCTGGATCAGGCGCTGCAGATGATTCCGGGCAGGGTAAAAAAAGTTTACGCTACTTTTACCTACATAACCAATGAACTTGTGGAAGACGGTTTCAGCGCGGAACTAACTTTTGAAAACGGCCTGGCCTTCCTGGTCGAAGTTGGAACAAGCAACTTTATCAACCTGCCCCGCTGGTATGTTCTTGGCAGGGACGGCACCGCCCAGGTAGATGATTTTTCTGTAAAGGGAAAAATGGTCAGGATAACCGACTGGAATAAAAACGATGCTGTTCCCATTAAAACAGCGGCCGGACTTACAAAGACCATGGCGCCCCGGACCAAAGACACAATAAAGGAAGAACCTTTACCGGTTGTCAAATCAGATATCCGTGATTTTTACCGGAACATACTCGCGACGATTGAGGGAAAGGAAAAACTTAAAGTTTCCCTGGACTCGGTTATGCGCAACATGAAGTTAATGGAAGCGGTCTTCCGTTCGGCGAAATCAGGTAAACCCGAAACGTTTGAATAAATAAATTTTACTTCTTAACATTCCTAATTTTTAATTTCTCATTTCTCCTTTGCTTATCCATCCATTAGAAAAACGCTGTTCAATAATACGGGAATGGTCATCTGCGCTGATGAGGTATACCGGGTCTGTAACCGGGAGGCCGTAAATAACAAAACCTGCTGCCATGTTTGCCATAAAATCATCGCCGGACGCCCAGGTAAAACCGGCCGGGATTTCGGTTCCGGCCAGGGGCAAACCTGTTGTCAGCAGTTCCAAAAAAGATGAACCGATAAATCTGGCATAAGCGGGAAGACCCTGCTGCAGTACCGGCTGCGTTTGCTGCGCTTGTAACGCGGATGTATCCGGAAGAACCAGGGCGGATGATTTTTGGTTCATGGTTAAATAATAAAAACCTTTTGTTTCAAAACCGGAAATTATTTGGCGCAATTGCGGGTTATCGTTAAATGAAACATATTGTATTGGTCCGTCCGGAACCAGGGTTCCGCCTTCGGCCATGCTGTCGGCCATGCTGTTGGCCATACCGCTGTCCATGGCTATTTTCCAGGCAGATGCAAAAGCTCCGTAAACCGCATCCGGGGCCTGTCCCTTTAAAACATCCGGCAAAAAAAAGTCTTCGGAAACTTTTGAAGGCGGGGTATCAATAATAAAAGTTCCTGTTCCGTCATCATTTATTACAATTAATCCGTTATCAAACCGCTGGGCAATATTACCGTTATAAAAAAATTCCTGCCCCAAAGGAGATCCAAACCCGCTGTTGCCGTTGGCGCCGTTGATTCCCAAACCTTTGCCGTAGAAATCCAGTATATCGCCCTGGACTGTAAATACCCTGCATTGGCCGTCAGCGGGAATTATATCTCTGTCAGCAACGGCAAGAACCAGGGACGGAAGGCCCCAGGAGTTCGGCTTTTGCAGAGCAGTCTGCCAGTTCTGGGCCCAGCTTAAGGGATCGGTCATAGGCCAGCCGTGTACCTGATCCCCGCCCAAAACACCGGTTAAAGCCTGATTCCGCAGGAGCCCGTCTGTATAGGCGTCACGGAAGGCCCAGGATAAAATAGTTTTTTCATTTGCGCCCAGAGAAGAAGCCTTGTCCCGGCTTGCCGCAGTAATTATTCCTACGCCTGGGACATAACCGGGAATTTGCAGAAGTTCCGGTGTAAAAACCAGGTCTGTAAATTCCTTATTCCGGTTCTGGATCATCGAAGAAAACCCGGGAACCGGAGTATCGGTTTTTTCCGCCGGTTTTTCAGCAATAACAGAGATATCGGCAGCCTGCGGGCCGGTCTGAGCCGCGGGAATACTAACTTCCGCGGTTTTAGGGGTAGCGCAGGACAATATCAACAAAACCAGGACGGCAAATAGCAGATTAAAATACTTCATAATGTTATTTTACCACCAAAAAACCGGAAGTCTACAGCCGCATGCGTTGCATCATAGATGTTGACCCGCGTGCGATAGAAACGTATATTTAAAAGGATGGGTGTTATAACAAGTCAAAAAATTATCAGCCTATATGAGCGGTACAGAACCATTGATGTTACTTTTACAAAAGAAATAATTCAGGTTTCAGGACTTATTACTAACCAGGTATTCCTCAAATGTATAGGCGATTTTTGGCCCTGTGTGATTTACTCATCATCATTCCAGGGAGCCCGCGTTGTTGCCAATGTAAAATCCGGCATAATCAGGAAAATGGAAAAGGCCAATAACATGACAAGCCTTAGGTTTTCCTTCAGGGATCCGGACAAGGGAAACCCGGTAACATTTTTTGTTAATTCCAAAGCCGTATCTACCGCTCCATACGGCGGTTCGCAGGATATGGCCATAATTACCCTGCAGTTTACCCAGCGTCCGCCTGATGACCTTATAGAAATAATGGGCCGCATTCTGGACGCGAATGTTAATTCGGCCAAACGAAAAGAAGAAAGGATACTTATAACTCCCGATACTTTGCGAAGACTTAATTTGTCGTCCAAGGAAATTGTGGTATTTATACAGGGCGTTCCCCGCCGGTGTATTTTAAGGGATATTTCGTTTACCGGCGCCAAAGTTATAATGGTTGGAGTTCAGAAATTTCTTGTAAACAGGGAAGTTGCCCTGCGCATGGATTTTGAAGATCCAAAAGAATGTATAATTCTGAAAGGTAAATTTATCAGAGCCGAACCTGTGGAAGGCCGCAAGGAACTGGTAGCCCTCGCCTTGCTGCTGGATGAATCGGTAATACCAATGGGTTATAAAATCAGAATCAACGACTTCCTGAGCCAGGTACGCGCCGACATCAGGGGCAGCGACGACTCCAAAGGAGGCGACGACTCCAGGGGAGGCGATGACTCCAGGGGCGCGGAAGATGATTCGCCATCCGGGGATGTATTTTCCGCAGCCGAAGCGCCGGTAAATACCGCGGCGGAAAATAATGCCGCAAAAACGGCAACAGCGGCGGCGCCGGCAGCAGCCGTAAAATAACGGCAGACTCTTATGAAGAACGGCAGAATTATTTTTTTGGAAGTACCGGCTTCGCTTGCAGATGAAATCAAGGCACTGCCTGCGGACAGTAATGGCTCAGGATTTTCAGTTGACTTTTCAATACCGCTGCCGGTTGAAACAGATGACGATAAACCGGTTGATGTAAAGACGCTTTCGGAAACGCTTTCCTGGGAGATGATACTGGCGGGAATGATCAGAATCGTTACAGGCGGTACGGAAGTAAAACCGGAGTGGGTTGAATATTACCGCAGATTTGTTTTGGCACTCAAACCTGATATTTACAATGAGTTCAGCGGCGCTGCTGTCATTAAAGCCAAAAACGGAGACTTTGCAGGAGCCGGGGAAATCATCACTATCCTTGAAGGACTTTTTCCCATGACGCCGGGCGTGCTTCTTAACAAAGCCCTTATCCAGGAGGAAGAAGCGGGAGTACTGGAAAAAAAAGGCTGCGAAATGGAAGCGTCCCTGTTATTTGAAAAGGCTGAAGAAACCTATACGACGGCCCTGCAATTGAAACCTGTTTTACCTGAACTATATTTTAACCTGGGTTTCTTTTATTCGGCGCGCAATAACTACGCTGGGGCAAAAGAATATTTTAACGAATATCTGGAATTGGCCGAAGACCCGGCCAAAATTAACAGGGTAAAAAAAATTATCGCGGGGATCGAAAAATCCGGCCTTGATAATACTGAATATACCAAAAGTCTGGAACTGATCCGGCAGGGCAAGGAAAAAGAAGCCCTGGCGCTTATCCACGGTTTTTTGGAAGAACACTCGCTGGTATGGAACGGATGGTTTGTACTGGGCTGGGCGCTGCGGAAACAAAAGCGCTACAGCGACGCGCTTGCGTCTTTTAAAAAAGCTCTGGAACTGGGCGGCGGAACACCGGACACGCGCAACGAAACAGCCATCTGCATGATGGAACTGGGCGACCTGGCCGAAGCGCAGAAAGAACTGGAAGCGGCCCTGCGGGACGATCCGGAGAATGTAAAAATAATTTCAAACCTGGGAATGATTGCGCTTAAAAAAGGCCGGCAGGAAGAAGCCGCCGGTTACTTCCGCACTGTTCTGGATTTAAATCCCCATGATCCGCTGGCGTTAAAATTTTTTAAACCATAAAAAATCATTTAACCGCGTTCTGTAAATCCGAAATAACCTTGCGGTTTGTCACGTATTTATGGAAAGCGGCCGAGTTTACATAATCCCTAATCGTAGCTTTTTGCGCGGTCGCAAAGTCCAGGATAATACGCGATCTGGCGGGAAGCTGCGGGAACACGGGGCCGCTTGCGGGCGACACATAAACGGCAACAAGGTAACCGTCTTTGCCGTGCTTGTACTTGTAAAGAATTCTAAGATTACCCACATCTGAAATATCGGAATTGGCGGGGCTTCGTGTTCTGTCAAGGACAAGCAGATGATAAACGGACTGTGTGGTATTAAGCCTGGTAATTTCATTTTTAATTTCCTGCACAACTGGTTTGGGCGGTACAGCAGCAGGCGCGGCAGCGGGGACAGCAGCAGGTGCAGGCACCGCGGGTGCAGGTACAGCATTCGGTACAGCGGCTGTATTTGGCGCGGCAGCGGGGACTGCATTGGGGACAGCGGCTGCACCGGAAAGTTCTGCGGCCTTTTTGGTAACATCCAGACCGGAGAGGGCATCGCCGGGAAGTACCATTTCAATCGCGGCTATATCGTCCGCGGACAAATACGGGACATCATTATTGTTTTGCGCAATGCTGCTTGTCTGCGCATAAATCACGCCGGCGCCGGAGATCATTATAATCGCGGCAAACGCAGCGGCAATCAAAAAATTCAGCCTTTTCATTTATTCCGCCTACTTTAATTTATTTCCGATCAATTTATATCGAACACATTTTCACGGATTTCACCGACTGGCTTAAAAGTTCCTTCAACATTTCCCCAGATAAAATCGGGAGAAGAGCAAAGCTTCATTACATAATTTTCGCCTTTGTAGTTATAGGCCGTAATGGTAACAGATTCCAGCACTTCGGTTCCGTTGGAAATATTCTGAAACTGAACGTTCGCCCGGAACACACTGAAGGACGGAGCGCCTATCCTCATATAATCATTTGAATTGCCTACATAATCCATATAATGGGTAATATAATATTTGCCAAGCAGATAATTCATAAATGAAGAAAACGAAGTTTCTGTCTTGAAAAGATGGGAAGACTGGCCGTCAGGGTAATTGTAAACAATATGTGACTGCGATATTGAAAGAACTTTTGTTCCGTCCGATCTGGTTTCGGCATTGACGCCGGAAAGATCGTTATAATTAAAAGTACCTGCGGCAATTTCAATTTCCTGTTTTGTCAGCACATATCTTTTCCCGGAAGGAAGTAAAATATAATCGCCTGGGTTAGCTGCCTTTACCGCGGAAAGCTGATTGGGTATTTCTTTTCCCGCCCCCATATCCGGAGAGCCCTCTGCCCAAAGCGCAAATGACAATGACAGCAGCAATAAAAATAAAAATCCAGACTTCTTAATCATAAGGCCTCCGTTTAGTCAGGCAGCGCCAGAGCGAGCACTTCTTCAAATTGTTCTACCGGATGGAAAGCAATTCCGTTCCTTACATAATCCGGAATCTCATCAAGGTCACGCAGGTTCTGTTTGGGAATAATAATATGTTTTGCCTTGTTGCGCCGGGCCGCGATTGTCTTTTCCTTGAGACCGCCGATGGGCAGGACTTTTCCGGTCAGACTGAGTTCGCCGGTCATTACCAAATGATCCGTTATGATCCTGTTGCGCAGCAGGGACAAAAGAGCGACCGCCATGGTAATGCCGGCGGAAGGTCCGTCCTTGGGAGTAGCGCCTTCCGGGATATGAAGATGGATGTGATTTTTTTCGAACCAGGCAGCTTCGATACCGTATTTTTCTATGCTCAGCTTCTGCGCTACAGTCATCGCAATCGCTGCGGACTCCTTCATAATATCACCCATTTTACCGGTGAGGGTGAGCCCTTCCTTGCCCGGTACCGAACTTGCCTCGATGACAAGGGTGTCGCCGCCCAGACTGGTCCAGGCCAAACCTACAGAAACACCGGGGCGATCTGCCCTCTTTATATCGCCGTCCGGGAAGATGGGTTTGCCCAGATGGGTTTCGATCAGTTTCTTGTCCATGACGAATTTCATGACTGCCGGTTTGGGCGCAGGTTTTTTTTCTTCGGTTTCTTCCACAATCTGAAGGGCAAGCTTGCGGTGGATCTTGTCAAGGTTTTTTTCAAAATTGCGTACGCCGGCTTCCCGCGCATAACCGTTTGCGATATGCAGCAGACTTTCTTTGCCGTACTTGACCTGGCTTTTGGCAAGGCCGTTGCGCTGCAGGCTTTTGGGCACAAGGTAGCGTTTGGCAATTTCGAGTTTTTCCGTATCAATGTAACCGGGGAGCTGTATTATTTCCATTCTGTCGATAAGCGGCAGCGGAATTGTGTCCAGAGTATTCGCGGTTACAATAAAAAATATATGGGAGATATCAAAAGGCAAATCCAGATAATGATCCCTGAAACTGAAATTCTGTTCGGGGTCAAGGACTTCAAGCAGAGCACTGGCAGGGTCTCCCTGGTAACTGGCGCCCATCTTGTCGATCTCGTCAATCATAAAAACCGGATCTTTTGTTTTGACGATTTTTAATCCCTGTATAATTTTGCCCGGCATTGCTCCGATGTAAGTCCGCCGGTGGCCCTTGATTTCGGCCTCGTCCCTCATGCCGCCGACCGAGAAGCGGAAAAACTGTTTCCCCAGAGCCCTCGCGATCGAGCGGCCTACGGAAGTTTTGCCTACGCCGGGTGGGCCTACAAGGCAGACTATGCTCCCCGGCGGAACTTTGGAACCGGGCAGGCTTGCTTCGGAATTATTTGTACCGGATGCATAGACGCCGCGAAGTTTACGCACCGCCAGATACTCGACAATCCTGGCTTTGACATCTTTTAACCCGTAGTGATCAGCCTCAAGAATTTCTCTGGCTTTGCTCAAATCAAAAATTTCCGGTACAGGATCCTCCCAGGGAAGGTTTGCAATTGTGTCAAGGTAATTCCGCGTTACAACAAATTCTGCGGAGTTGGGTTCCATAAGGTTGAATTTTTCCAGCTCCTGTTCCACTGTTTCCTTGATTTCGCCATCGAATTTAAAAGCGTCAAATTTTTCTTTAAAACGCTGGTACTCCGAACTCTTGGCGTCTGTGGTCATGCCCAATTCGTTTTTTATGGCCTTGAGTTCTTCCTTGAGGAAATAATCACGCTGGGATTTTTCGATTTTTTCGTTTATTTCCTTCTGGATTTTTTTCTGAATCCGCAGAAGCTCCTGTTCTTTTTTAATAAAGACCAGCACCTGCTCCATGCGTTTTCTGACGTTGAGTATCTCAAGAATTTTTTGCTGTTCGGTCTTGTCTATATTTAGAATACTTGCGATAAAATCCGCGATTTTACCCGGATGATCAATATTGATCATGTTGAGCCGCATTTCTTCGGAAAACAGCGGATTGTTCTCGGATATTTGCTTCATCTCGCTGATTAGGGCACGGGTCAGGGCCTTTACTTCGCTGGTATTGTCCTCTTCTTCTTCCAGATATTCGACGGCCGCGATAATGGGGTTTGAAACATGAAGAGCTTTTTTGATTCTGAAACGTTTTATGGTAGAAATGAATATGTTCACCCCGCCGTCGGGCAGATTTATCTTTTTGACAATCTTGGCCGCGGTCCCGACCTGGTAAAGATCGGAAATTGAAGGGGTTTCATTCTCATTGGACATCATAACGAGTCCGATAAGACCGTCTCCGGCAACAGCCGAATCAACTACTTTTACGTCAACCGGGTTCCCAATCATAATTGGTGTAAAAATTCCGGGAAAAATCGGGCGTCCCATAAGGGCAACCAGGGGTAGTTTATTCGGCAGAATTTGATCTATAGGTACAACACTTTGTTCTGGCATGGTTTGAATATATAAAATTGGGAGAAGATTGGGAATAGGGTTGAGTGGGGAGTGGGGAATAGGCTGTAAGCCACCACAAGTTTATGGTAAGATAAATCATGACTCCCAAAGAACGCGTGCTGGCCGCACTGCGGCATCAGACTCCCGACAAGGTTCCTTTCTCTGTAGGCTTTGGCATAAATGAATACGCGCGCAAACAACTGGCCGAATATCTGGGTTTCTCCATAAATGAACTTGAGCAGAAACTTGAGGAGACCAGGGATATACGGTTTGTGTATCCGGATTATATCGGGCCTTCTTATAGAATAACAGGAAGGGGCGACGGCAAACCGAACATTTGGGGAGTAATACGTCAGCCCGTGTTCAACGGTTATGATACCTACTGGGAATTCGCACATTTTCCGCTGGCTGGTCTTGGCGAAACAACCAGACTGGAAGATCATGAATTTCCAAAAGCGGACTGGTTTGATTTTACCCGCATAAAGGAAAAAATAAATAAAATAAATTCCAAAAATGAATACGCCATCGCGACAGGTGCGGGAAATATTTTTGAGACAAGCTGGTACATGGTTGGTTTTGAAAAGATGCTTACCCTGCTTTATACTGAACCCGAACTGGTTTGGGAATTAATGGAAAAAGTCACCGATTATTATATCTCGCTTTTTGAAAGGACCCTTGACGCGGCGGACGGCAGCGTCAATATAGTTTTTACGGCAGACGACATAGGCCAGCAGAATGGGCTTCTCATGTCCCTGCCGATGTGGGAAAAACAATTAAAACCCCACCACGTAAGGCTTAATAAAAAGCTGCACGCGGCAGGCGTAAAAATCATGTACCATACCGACGGCGCTGTGATGGACGCGGTAGACGGCCTGATCGATATGGGCGTCGATATACTGGAAGCTCTGCAATTCAACGCAAAAGGAATGGACCCGGTTTTGCTCAAAAACAAATACGGAGACAGACTGTGCTTCCACGGGGGAATCAGCGTACAGTCTACCCTGCCATTCGGCGCTCCGGATGATGTACGAAAGGAAGTAAGAGACCGCATAAATGTCCTTGGAAAAAACGGCGGTTACATCATCGCTCCTTCCCACGCGATTCAGGGAGGAACGCCGCCGCAGAATATCGCCGCGTTTTTTGAAGAAGCGGGCCGGCCTTTGGTATAAGCGAACAATTTTTTAACCGGGGAGAAATAATGGAAGTAAAACGGTGCGAATGGTGCGAGTCATCGGACTTGTACCGCTGCTATCACGATACCGAATGGGGAACTCCGTCGTTTGACGACAAAGTTCACTTTGAATTCCTGGTGCTGGAATCGGCCCAGGCCGGCCTTAGCTGGATTACCATTCTCAAGAAGCGTGAAAATTACCGCAAGGCCTACGACGGCTTTGATCCCAAAAAAGTAGCCAGGTACAATGAGGTAAAAATCACGGCCCTGTTGGACAACCCCGGTATTATCCGGAACCGTCTAAAGATTGAATCGTCCATAAATAACGCAAAACTATTTTTGGAAATACAAAAGGAATTTGGGAGTTTTTCTGAATATATCTGGGGGTTCTGCGGCGGCAAGCCTGTTACCGGCAAATGGAAAACCCTTGCAGAAATCCCGGCCCGCACCGAACTGTCGGACCGAATAGCCGCCGACCTTAAAAAACGCGGCTTTAAATTCCTGGGCAGCGTTATACTCTATTCGCACCTGCAGGCTACAGGCGTTGTAAACGACCATATCAGGAGCTGCTACCGGTATAAAGAACTAAAAGAACAAATGCCGCAGGCATTGACCCGCAAGCCATAAAATGCAAATATTTTCTTCAGCATGCAAAAAAAAATTACGCTATCTTTTTTAACAGGCAACCTGCATAAGTTTATTGAAGCAAAAGAAGCTCTGGCGGTTTTTCCCAATATACAGATAACACAAATTAACGAAGAAAAACCGGAAGTAAAAAATGACGACGCCGAAGACCCGATATTGGACATTGCCAAAGCGGCGGCCGAAATCGCCTTTCAAAAATATAAAGTCCCGGTAGCGGTAGAAGACGCCGGGATTTTTCTTGAAGCGTATCCGGGTTTCCCGGGTTTAAATACCAAATGGATTATGAAAAAACTGGATTACGAAGGAATACTCAGACTGCTGAAAGGTAAAAACCGGAACGCGTGTTTTAGATCGGTAGTGGCGTACCGTGATCCTTTGGACAGCGAAACCAGGATTTTCGAAGGCAGAATCGAGGGCCGCATCTCCACCGAAGTAATCGGCCGCAATGTTGACTGCATGGACTATGACCGGATATTTATACCAAACGGCGAATCACATACATTCTCGTTAATCATGGAAAACAAAAAAAAGATGAGCCACCGTAAAATCGCTTTTGAAAAATTGGGGCGCTTTTTATTGGAAAAATCCGATTAATTCTGTATTTTTAATATAAAGAATGGAAGACAAGGAGCAAAAATTGAAATTGAAATCAGGTGTTTTTACATTATTATTTGCGGTTTTGTTAATCCCGTTAATGTTTACAGGCTGCGGATCCAGTCCGTCCGGCCTGGGCTCGGGGCTGACGCCCGCGGCCTTTAAACTGGCGCAGAACGCCGTATTTGAAGTCGTTCAGCCCAAACCGGCGGAGGATTCGACAGTATTCGAAAAAGATCTTGACTGGTCGGTGATTCCTTACAATATCAGAACCGATCAGTATAATTCGATAGGAACTGCGTTTGCGATTTCTCCGACCGAACTGGTAACGGCTTTTCATGTTATAGATTTGGGCTCCAAAAGCCGCATCTACGATAGATATTTTATTAGGGACAACAAGGGCGGAATCTACGAAGTCGATCAAATAGTCGCAGGCTCGCGCGAAAAAGATTATTTAATTTTTACGGTAAAAGATAAAAAATTCGATACGTATTTTCAGTTTGAAAGAAAATATAAAGAAGGCGGCCAGGTGTTCAGCATTGGGAACGCTCTGGGAGAAGGTATAGTAGTCCGTACAGGCCTGGTGCTGGGAACAATTCCTGAGGAGGACTCCGGACGCTGGAATCTTTTAAAGACATCGGCGGACGGCAACCCGGGTAACTCCGGCGGCCCGCTTGTAACATCGGACGGCAAAGTGGTCGGCGTGGTAACCATGCGGCAGGACAATATCCTTTATTCCCTGCCGGCCGAAGTTATTCTTGACAGCGGACGTTCTGCACTGGAATACAGGCTAAAGCTGACTTACAGGCACCTAATCCTTGCCAATACCGGAAGCCGTACTTTTGAAACTTCGGTTAAACTGCCGCAGACCTACCTGGCAGTAAACGATATTCTGGTAAATGAATATAAGGCTGAATATGATATCGCCATGTCCAATATTTTTAAAGACGCTCCCGAATACCTGACCGGTGATAATAACATGTGGATACTCAACTCAACACTGACTTCGGATTTTCCGCAGCTTGACTTTGTTGACCCGGACGACGATCAATGGACACTTTCAAACCTCAATACGAAGAATTACAACCTGAACGGCGACGGCCTTCTGATGTACGCCGATCTTTCAGATTATGATCTGTATAAAATCAATAAACCCAAAACTATAAGCCTCGCGCAATCACTTGAACCCAGATATATCATGGATACAATATTGCAAAATATAAGACTGGACAGGACTCTGGGAAGCGACAAATACCGCATCCTGTCATTCGGCGATCCGGAAGATGTGTCCTCATATACTGACGCTCTCGGAAGAAAATGGATTAACGCGCAATGGCTTATTGAATTTGCCGACCAGATCATAATCATGTATATATTGCCGCTGCCCAACGGCCCCGCGGTTTATACTGTCATGAAGCCAAGTTCACAGCGGGACATTTACGAATGGGACCTGCGTAAAATCTGCGACCATACCTGGTCCGCCTACTCCGCGACATTTGACGGATGGAACGAATATATCGGCTCAGGCAATCTGCCGTCTGTTTTAAAAGACCTTAACTTCCGCTGGCAGGAAACCGCCAAACAGGTTTCATTCAGCGCCGGTGAAATTTCCTTATCGATCAACAGCGGCGTATATGACTGGACCGGCGATTCGGAATTGTTTCTTGCGCCCAGTTATTACAAGCTTGACAACTCGGTCAGCTACGGGGTGCGCAGAATAATTATGAACAGTGATTCACGCGGCAATGATACCTTTGCACTGGTCAAACGGATAAAACCGGATCCCCGCCTTCCCAAAAATTACCAGGACAACTGGAACGATATATACCAGGAAAAATTTCCCTACGACCGCAAACCGGTAGTCTCGGCAAAGGACAACGAAGGCACGATGGGCGCAATCTTAAAAGCCCCTGCAGATAAAACCGATCTTCGTTATACGCTGTACCTGTCAATGGAAAATCCCGGGAACGAGGCCAATGTTTCGCAGAGATTCAACGCTCTGTTAAATGGGGTAAGCATTAAGTAAGTTACAAGATCTCTCACGGAGCGCACAAAGTTCACGGAGGAATTAGGAATGAGAAATTAGGAATTAGAAATGGAAGAAAATTTCTCATTTCTCCTTCCTCATTTCTCCTTTTTAATTTCTCCTTTCTCATTTTTCCTTTTTAATTTTTCCTTCCTCCTTTCTTCCGCAGCGGCTCCGTGAGAACCTCTTATCTGATTATTCGTGGTAAAATTCTTACTTGGATTTTTTGAATACCAAATCCGTAGAGCCTTTTTCAACAGACCCTGCATCTGGGACATCTGCGGTTATTGTATCACCTTCTTTTATCTTGCCCGCGATAATTGCCTTTGCCAGGGGGTTCTCGAGATCTGATTGTATTGTTCTTTTGAGCGGCCTCGCGCCGAACAACGGATCATAGCCGCGATCGGCAAGAAGTTCTTTTGCCTCTTTTGTGAGCTTAAGCGTAATTTTACGTTCGCTTAAACGGCGGCATAAATAGTCAAGCTGAATGTCAACAATTTTACCGATCTCGTTTTTGCCCAGGCGGTTAAAGATCACTGTCTCGTCAATGCGGTTAAGAAACTCGGGGCGGAAACTTTGCTTGAGCAGTTCCATCAGCGACGCCTTGATGGTCTCCGGTTTTTTTGCCTCAAGGATCAATTCGGAGCCCAGGTTGCTTGTCATTATTATGATCACATTTTTAAAGTCCACTACCCTGCCCTGGCCGTCGGTTAAACGGCCGTCGTCAAGGATCTGCAAAAAAACATTAAAAACTTCAGGATGGGCCTTTTCGATTTCGTCAAACAGGATGACGCTGTAAGGTCTGCGGCGTACGGCCTCGGTAAGCTGGCCTCCCTGTTCATAGCCGACATAACCGGGAGGTGCGCCGATAAGACGGCTTACGGAATGTTTTTCGCCGTACTCGCTCATGTCGATCCGGGTCAGGGCTTTTTCGTCATTAAAAAGAAAATCGGCAAGCGTTTTTGCCAGTTCGGTTTTTCCTACACCGGTCGGCCCAAGGAAAAGGAAGGAGCCCAGCGGACGGGCGGAATCGGAAAGGCCTGCCTTGTTCCTTCTGATTGCGTCGGCAACAGCGGAGACCGCTTCGCTCTGGCCCACGACCCGTTTTTCAAGGACTTTTTCCAGTTCAAGGAATTTCTGCAATTCCCCGGACAGCATCTTGGAAACCGGGATGCCGGTCCAGGACGACACCACCTGCGCGATGTCTTCTTCCCTGACTTCTTCCCTCAAAAGCGGCGCGCCCTTGCCTGAGCTGTCCTTCTTTTCCATTTGATCTGCAAGCGCCTTAAGTTTATTCTGCGCCTCCGGAATTTTGCCGTGTTTGAATTCAGCGGCTTTTGCCAGATTGCCTTCGCGTATATAACGGCTTTCTTCGTTTTTTAGATCATCAATTTGCTGTTTAATTTCCCGTATTTTCTGAATTTCTTTTTTCTCGTTATCCCACCTGGTCTTCATTGTGTCGCGTTCATCGGTCAGGTCCGCGATTTCTTTTTCAAGTTTGGACAGCCGTTCCTTCGACGCCTTGTCCTCTTCGCGGGCAAGCGCCTGCTTCTCGATCGAAAGCTGCAGGAGCTTGCGTTCCAGTTTGTCTAACTCTGTAGGCCGGCTGTCAAGTTCCATCTTTAGGCGGCTGGCTGCCTCATCAACAAGGTCAATCGCCTTGTCCGGCAAAAAGCGGCTGGTAATGTAGCGGTTGGAAAGGGTTGCAGCGGCGACAAGCGCCTCGTCCTTGATCCGCACACCGTGATGGAGTTCGTAGCGTTCCTGGAGTCCCCGCAGTATGGCGACCGTGTCTTCTACCGACGGTTCCGGCGTGTAAATCTGCTGAAAACGCCTTTCCAGAGCGGCGTCTTTTTCAATGTGGTTGCGGTATTCATCCAGGGTAGTGGCGCCTATGCAGCGCAGCTCGCCGCGGGCAAGAGCGGGCTTTAATAAATTGGACGCGTCTGTCGCGCCTTCTGCAGCGCCCGCGCCGACCAGGGTGTGAAGTTCATCAATAAAAAGAATTATTTTTCCTTCGGAAGCCTGGACTTCGTGGATTACCGCCTTGAGCCGCTCTTCAAATTCTCCCCTGAATTTTGCGCCGGCCACCAGGGCGCCTATATCGAGGGCCAGCAGCTTTTTGTTCTTGAGCCCTTCCGGCACGTCGCCCTCGACAATACGTCTGGCAAGGCCCTCAACGATGGCGGTTTTGCCGACACCGGGCTCGCCGATTAATACGGGATTATTTTTTGTGCGTCTGGACAAAACCTGCATGCAGCGCCGGATTTCTTCGTCGCGTCCGATAACCGGATCGAGTTTTTCCTGGCGGGCAAGGCTTGTAAGGTCCCTGCAGTATTTGTCGAGAACACGGTATTTTTCTTCCGGGTTCTGATCGGTGACCCTGGTATTGCCCCTTACCTGTTTAAGGGCGTCAAGAATTGCGGCCCTGTTGATGCCGGCTTTTTTTAAGATTTCGGCAGCTTTGCCTTCTGCCGCGGAAAGGGCAATCAGCAGATGCTCCGCTGAAATAAATTCATCTTTGAGGGAAGCGGCCTCGTTTTCGGCCTTGGCCAGGACTTTGGAAACACCTGACGAGAACATTAACTGTGCGGTTTCGCCGTACATTTTGGGCTGTCCCTGGATCAGCGCAAGTGCTGATTTGCCAAGTTTCCCCGGATCCGCTCCGATTTTTTCCACGATGGGCGGGACTATCCCGTCTTCCTGCTGCAGCAGCGCCAAAAGCAGATGTTCGTTTTCGACCTGGGAATTGTCATTCTTCTGAGCGAGAGAAGAAGCGTTGTTCAGGGCCTCCTGGGCCTTGATGGTAAATTTTTCTAAATCCATATAGATATGTTAATTGTTAAGGCCAAAATTTTTCAAGATCCGCAAAGACGGCATCTCAATAAATGGAAAAAAAAGACCGATAATAATTAAAATATTAAAATTAAAAAACGGAGTCATTATGTTTAAGAAATATCAGATTTATTTCAGTTCTGCACTGGATGATCTTAAAAATGAACGCAAAGAATTATTAAAAATAATAACAGAACTGGGCGCGATTCCGGTATCAATGGAAAATTTTGACATCAACAGCGCAGAAGATCTTGAACTAATAAAAAAAGCCATTCAGGAATCTGATTATTTTGTAAACCTTATAGCCTATAAATGCGGCCCGGCTGCCGGTAAAACATTTTCCGCCGAAATCGAATATACCTGGGCGCAAAAATTCCAGGTGCCGGTTTTGTCATTTATAATTGACGAAAAAGCCCGATGGAAGGCATCAAAAAAAGAAAAATCAAAAGAATCCGCAAAGGCCCTTGAACACTTTAAAAAAAGGCTCCGCGAAAATCATGCAATAAATTGGACAACCACAGCCGACCTGTGCCAAAAAGCTTATACCTGTCTGGTCCGCGAAATGAACCTGAATCCCCGCCAGGGCTGGGTAAGGGGAAATGATTCCGCGATGCCGGTAACAGCGAACGAGCTTGCGCGCCTTAGCAGCGAAAATGATTATCTGCGCAGCCGCATGCGTATACAAGGCAGCGACACCTCACCCACAGAAGAACAGATAAAGCATTGTCTTAAAGTACTGGCCGCAAATAAAATATCGCTGAGCTTCTGGTATACCACAAGCGAAAATTGGGAAGACACAATGGTCATCCGCTACATTAAACTTTTCAGGCTCCTTTCTCCGGAACTTATCATCGCCAAAAATACCCTTGAGCTGACCCGTTTCCTTGGCGCCATTCTGAATCCCAATCTGGAAAAAACCGTACGCAAGGAGAATCCCACTCCAACCAACACCATAAAAAAAATAATGGCGGACTTCTGTCTGCTAAGGCTCGCCAGGGCAATATCACTGGATGACGAAGCCTGGGAACTGACCGAATACGGAAGGGAAGTTTTTGCGGCTTACCGGCTGCGCCAGATGAGCAGGGCCATACACAGAGCTCAGCAGGAAAAATCGGCGGAAGTGTAATTAACAAGGCGAATTTTGAGGAATAATTAACATTGACGAAATTCGCCTTTTTGTTTATAATGTTTTTATGCTGGAATTTAAAGACTATATCGCCGACTGGCCGGATTTTACTTATCCGAATTTTTCAGTATGGCTGGATTCCATTGCCGCAAAATGGAAGGACAAAGCGGCAATCCTTTACCGGACAGACGGCAAAAAGGATTTTACCAGATGGTCATTTACCCGCCTCGCGGAAGAGAGTTATAGGATCGGGCGGGGACTGCTTGCCGCGGGGTTAACCGGCGGAGAAAGGGTAGTTCTCTGGTGCGAGAACAGGCCGGAATGGATGGCGGTCTGGCTGGGCGCTGCGATTGCGGGCCTGGTAATTGTGCCGGTAGATTTTTTAGTCTCCGAAAATGAATGCGCCAATATTTTAAAGATAACGCGGGCAAAAGCCTTTTTTTATTCAGCCCGCAAGAAATCCCTTGCAGATTCACTTGCCGGCCGCGGCATTGAAACTCCGGTCCTTGTCAGCATGGCCGGAGACGGAGAAAACACATACGGCAGTTTTGGAATAAACGCGGCAAATACAAGCCTTCCCAAAGCCGCGGATTTCGGCGAAAACGATCCGGTCTCGATTGTATTTACATCCGGTACTACAGGTTTTGCAAAAGGCGTAACCTTAAGCCACAAAAATATTATTTCCAACGCGAGCGCCGCGGTCCTGTCACTAAAGGCACAATCAGATGATGTGTTTATAAACGTACTGCCCCTTCATCATACCTACCCTACAACATGTTCGTTTATCGCTCCGCTGATGGTTGGAGCCGCGACGATTATTGTAGAAAAACTCGTCGGCTCAGTTGTTGTGGATGATATACACGACGCCGGCGGCACTTTCCTGATCGCCGTTCCCCTGCTTTACGACAAGGTAATGGCGGCCATTGACAAGGGATTTAAGGAACAGCCGCTGCTGTTCCAGAAGGTGCTCAACATTTTCCGCGCCATAGCTCTGGCGGAGGCCAAACACGGCAGACCGGGTTTTGGCAGGGTATTTTTTAAATTCGTAAGGAAGAGGGCGAGCCTGGATTCGATCCGGATGATGGTCGCCGGCGGGGGGCCGCTTAGCCCAAAGACCGCGGACTTTTTTGACTCGTTCGGATTCAATATGGTCCACGGTTACGGAATGAGCGAAAACAGTCCGCTTATCAGCGTGAATACGCCGCGGCATAAAAACAACGTTTCTGTCGGCCTCCCCGTAAAATATACCGAAGTGGAAATTCTGGAAAAAGACAAGGACGGAATCGGAGAAATCGCGGTCAGATCGCCGTCGGTAATGCTTGGGTATTTTGAAAACGTCGAAGCCACCAAAGAAGTCCTGACAGAAGACGGCTGGCTTAAGACCGGAGACCTTGGTTACCGCGACAAAACAGGTTATATCTACATAAACGGCCGCGCCAAAAACCTTATTGTCAGCTCGGGCGGTAAAAATATTTATCCGGAAGAAATCGAAGGCCACTTCAGCGATTCCAAAACAATCGCGGAAATCCTGATTATTGGACGCAAGGAAAGACAATACGGCGGCGAACAGGTGTTCGCTGTAACAGTCCCGAATTACGAAACTCTTGCTGTTGATTATCCGGGAAAGGAAAACGATGAAGCCTTTGTCCGCGATTTAATTAAAAAAGAAATTGAGCGGGTAAACCGGACTCTTGTCGGTTATAAAAAGATCACGGACTTTGTTATACGCAGGGAACCTTTTGAGAAAAACGCGCAGCAGAAGATCAGGCGTTTTATGTACAAAAGTTACTCTGAACCAAAAAAATAACAGGTTTTAAACTTTTACTGTTTCCGCCTGGCCAGCAGAGTTTCCGCGATTTCGGCAAAACCTTCCCCGCATTCCCGCGAAGCAACAAAGGCCGGCAGGTTCTTAACAAGGGCCGTGTATTTATTAATATTGGCGACAGCGCAGGCCAGGGGGAAACGGGCGAACATAGGTTCGTCATTCGGTGAATCACCGGTAAAAACCACTTCGCTGTCTCCGGGTCCGCTCTGCCAGCCAAAACGCGCTGACAAAAAACGCTGCGCCATTGAGAGCTTGTCATAATCACCCATCCACACGTTGACATGAATCGACGAAACTTTGGCATGGGCGCCTTCTTCTGCGGCTATGGCCCGCACCCTTTCCGCGGCGTCAAGGGGCAGAACAGGATCTTCTTCGGCAAAATCCAGCGCGACATCATAAAGCCTGGCGAACTGATCCTTTGCCAGGCGAAGCTGCGGGAATTCCGCGAATGCTCTCTCCTTAATATGTTCCAGCACCGGATGATTGTTTCTGACCGCCAGCGGATGGAATTCAGTTTTTAAAACAGGCAGCATTGCGCCGCGGCTTGTGTCCGCGGGAACTTCGGCTGCAGGTTTTTCGGAAATGGGCCGGGCTTCCTCTTCCCAAAACGCGAGCGCGCCGTTCTCGCCTATAACCCCGTGGACAGGCCATTCCCTTGCGATAAGGTCACACCAGCCCGCTGGTCTGCCGGTAACCGGGATTACCTTTAACCCGGCTTCGTAAAGTTTCCATAAAGCGGAATACGAAACATCCAGGAGCTTGCCCTGCCTTGTCAGTGTATCGTCAATGTCCATTAAAAAATATTTTACGCCCCTGGCCTGCTGCGGCGTCATTTGAGCTATTGGTTTCATCAGGATGCCGCCCGCAGTCCCAGACGCCGTTCCATGTCGGTTATAAGTTTATACTCGATCGAATCTGTCAGCGCGATCCGGCTGGCTTCCAGGATATCTCCCGATACCCCGACCGTGGTCCAGCTTTGCTTGCCGTCGCTTGAAGTTATCAATACGCGGACTTTAGACGCTGTCGCGGCCAGGCCGTCTATGACACGGACCTTGTAATCGGACAGCCGCACCTGTTCCAGTTCAGGGAAAAAATGCTTGAGGGCCCTGCGGAGGGCGCTGTCCATCGCATGCACAGGACCGTTGCCTTCCGCGGCCGCGATTTCGTGGCTGTCTTCCACCAGAACTTTTACCCAGGCATGGGAGCAGGCGATGGTCTCTCCGGTGGGATGCTCGCTTACAACCCGGTAGGCTTCAATTTTAAAGAGTTCTTTAATACGCCCAAGGCTTCTGCGGACCAGGATTTCAAAACTCGCGTCCGCGCCCTCGAAAGCCCAGCCTTCAGCCTCCATTGATTTGAGTTTTTCGGCAAGGGCGGCGGTAACCGGAGATTCTTTTGTTATTGAAGGATCGATTTTCCTGGCCCTCTCGGCTATGGCTGAGCGCCCGCCGACTTCGCTCACCAGGAAATGCCGGTCATTGCCGACCAGCGACGGATCGACATGTTCAAACGTGCGGCGGTTTTTAAGGATACCGTCAGCGTGCATTCCGCCCTTGTGGGAAAAGGCGTGGCGGCCTACATAGGGCATATTTGTATTCAGCGCCACATTTGCAATTTCTGCAAGCTTCCTGGTTTGGGCCGTTATCAGTTCAAGTTTACCGTCCGGCAGGCACCTGCGCCCGAACTTGAGCTGGAGCGTCGGTATAAGGGAAGCAAGGCAGGTATTGCCGCAGCGTTCGCCAAAACCGGCCAGAGTTCCCTGGACATGAAGACAGCCTGCGTTAACGGCGGCCAGCGTATTGGCGATCGCGAGATCGGTATCGTTATGGGCATGGATACCCAGGAAAGGTACACTCTGCTGTGCCGGAACCGGCGGTGTTTGAGGCAGGCCCAGCGCAGCCGCAACCGCCCTGACTGATTTTTCGATAAGCTGCGGGTAAGCGCCTCCGTTGGTATCACAAAGAACGATCCTGTCCGCCCCTGCGCCGGCGGCTGCTTTAAGCGCCGCAACAGCATATTCAGGATCATCGATCCAGCCGTCAAAAAAATGTTCGGCGTCAAAAAAAACAAGTTTCTTTTTATCTTTGAGAAACGAAACAGTATCAGAAATCATCGCGAGATTTTCTTCATTGCTTACGCGCAGCACTTCCCTGACATGTAAATCCCAGGACTTGCCCACAATGGCCACAGCTTCGGTACCCGCTTCGAGCAGACGCAATAACTGATCATCATCGGCCGGTTTAACGTTCTTCTTGCGTGTAGAACCAAAAGCGCAAAGCCGCGAGTGTTCAAGTTTTTGATCCCCGGCCAGATGGAAAAATTCCATGTCTTTGGGATTGCTCCCGGGATTGCCGGCTTCGATCCAGGCCGCGCCCAGTTCGTCAAGAGTTTTGAGGACGGCGATTTTATCCTGCAAAGAAAAATTTATACCTTCGCCCTGCGCGCCGTCGCGGAGTGTTGTGTCAAGAATTTCAATTTCCGGATTATTAATCATGTAAAACCCCGCAAAAATTATTATCAAATGCTACTGTAAGGATAAAATTTTTACAATATTCTGAATTAAATATTCCCGAATAAAAATATTCAGAATTCCGAATTCCCAATTCCGAATTTTCCCTATTCCCCATTCCTCCTTAATATGACAAAATCTTTAAATGAAATCCTGGAAAGCCAATTTTACAGCCCTGTTAATCGCGCAAACTCTGGCTATGGTGGGATTTGGTCTTTCAACCCCGGTAATTCCGCTTTTTCTTGAAGAAGATTTGGGATTAACCGATCCGGTTCGCTTAAAAATATGGGTAGGCCTGATACAGGCAAGCGCTTCTGTAATGCTGGCAATCTTCGCGCCGATTTGGGGCCATATGGCTGATATGTTCAGCAGGCGGGCCATGCTGCTGCGGGCCATGTTCGGCGGGGCATTAATAATATCGCTGATGACTTTTGTAAACGCGCCGTGGCAGTTGTTGGCTCTTAAGGGAATACAGGGCTGCCTAACGGGAACCGTAGCCGCGGCCACAGTAATGACAGCCGGTTTTACTCCGGCGGCTGAGGTCGCCTTTGCGCTGGGGCTTCTGCAGACCGGTATTGCGACCGGGAATTCACTTGGGCCGCTGATCGGCGGAGTGCTGTCGGATTTTCTGGGACACAGGGCAGCGTTCTTCGGCACAGGCGTTACACTTGCACTCGCCGGCCTGATAGTCCTCAAATGGGTTGAGAACGACAGGCAGCCAAAAATTGAAAAACAGGATAAAAAATTCAGGCTGTTTCCCGATATTAAACCGATCGTAAACAATCCCCTGCTGCTGTCGCTGATGTTTGTTACCTTTGGAGTGCAGGCGGCAAACGGCACTGCAGGCCCAATGCTTCCGCTGTTTTTAAAAAGTTTGGTCGCGGACACCGCCGAACAGCAGATGTATATCGGCTCGTCAACCGGTCTGGTACTGGGAGTCGGAGCTGCTACCTCGGCGCTTGCTGCGGTTATTATGGGCAAGAACGCCCTGCGTTTTGGATACTGGAGAAGCCTGATTTTCTGCCTGACCGCCTGTGCCATTTCAACCATTCCCCAGGCCTTTGTTACAAATATGTACCAGCTAATGACGCTCAGGGCTGTTTCTTCGTTTTTCCTGGGGGGTACATCACCGGTAATCAGCGCGATTATCGCGACCTCTGCTGACAAAAAGAGCCAGGGGACGGCCTTCGGTTTCAATTCTTCGATTTCGTCCGCAGGCGCGGCCCTTGGCCCCATGATAGGATCCGCCGCGGCAATGCTTAGTTACCGGGCGGTTTTTACGGTATCTGCCGTTATTCTGTTAATGGCAACACTGACAATTATCAGCAGACAGAGGAAAATTGCATCTAAATAGAAAACACTAAATAATGCCCTGGTCGAGCATCGCCTTTGCGACCCTCTTGAAACCGGCTACATTGGCGCCCAGTACAAAGTTTCCCGGTTTGCCGTATTCCCTGGCCGAGTCGTTTATGTTGTGATAAATTCCGGTCATAATGCCCTTGAGCCTCATGTCGACTTCTTCTTCTGACCAGTAAAGACGCGCGCTGTTCTGCGCCATTTCCAGACCCGACGTAGCGACGCCTCCCGCGTTGGCGGCTTTGCCCGGGAAGAAACTTATGCCGCCGGACAAAAAGTATTCGGTGCCTTCCTGGGTGGTCGGCATATTGGCGCCTTCGCCTACGATTTTGCATCCGCCGGCGACAAGTTTTTTGGCGTCGCCCAGATCAAGCTCATTTTGGGTAGCGCAGGGAAGCGCGACGTCGCACGGTATATCCCAGACCCTGCCCTTGCCGGCTTCGGTATAAACCGCGTCGGTATGAACTTTGGCATACTCGCTGATTCTTCCGCGTTTTGTAAGCTTGATATCTTTTACCGTAACAAGATTGATTCCGCTCTTGTGATAAATATAGCCGTTGCTGTCCGACATACTTACGACCACCGCGCCAAGCTCCTGGGCTTTTTCCGCTGCGAAAATCGCGACGTTGCCGCTGCCGGAGATAACAACTTTTTTACCTTTTATGCTGTCGTCCCTGCCGTGCAGGAATTCTTCAATAATATAAATAAGCCCGTAGCCTGTAGCCTGGGTCCTTATAAGGCTTCCTCCCCAGCCCACTCCCTTGCCTGTAAGAACCGCCTCAAAAGTATTGGTCATGCGCCGGTACTGGCCGTACATATAACCAATTTCCCTCGCACCTACGCCGATGTCGCCGGCGGGGATGTCGGTATCCGGGCCGATATGGCGCGCGAGTTCTGTCATAAACGACTGGGAAAAACGCATGGACTCGCCGTCGCTCTTGCCTTTGGGATCAAAATCCGCCCCGCCCTTCGCGCCGCCCATGGGCAAACCGGTAAGGGAATTTTTGAAAGTCTGTTCGAACCCGAGGAATTTCATAACACTTAAGTTTACGGAAGGATGAAACCGCAGCCCGCCCTTGTAGGGGCCGATAGCTGAGTTGAACTGAACCCTGTACCCGCGGTTGACCTGGACTTTTCCGGCGTCGTCTACCCAGGGGACACGGAAGATTATCGTACGTTCGGCAATCACCAGCCTTTCGAGCACGCCCATTTTCTCGTACACAGGCTCGCGGTCAACAATGACACGCAGGGAATTCATTACTTCCCGGACAGCCTGTAAAAATTCATACTGATTGTCGTTCTTTTTTTCGACATCCGCAATGATGTCATCGATGTAACTCATTATTCCTTCCTTTGCCTTATAGCCAAGACATAAGACTTGTCCGGCTGCCTGGCCGGCTGCCTCACAAGTCTTTTGTATAAATATACAGTTTTTATTCAATATTAATCAACATACCTCGCGGCAAGCCACGAGGTATGTTGTTTCTTCTAAGGTATTTGTATTCGGGGTTTAATACCCTTAAGAGCGCCCTAAAGCTCCCTCGCGCAGCGAGTTCTTGGGTATTAAACCCCTCAACACGAATCAATAAGATAAAAAAGCCTGCCATAACGGATCGGGCAGGGGCGGCAATGCTTCGCACAAAATTAATTGATCGCGGCCGGCCGGATTGGGAAACCGCAAAGAGCGCGCGTGAAGCCTGATGCCCCCGTTCTTTTCGCTGCGGCGGCTGCCGTACTTTAAATCGCCTTTTATATGCAGCCCCATGGCCGCAAGCTGGGCGCGGATCTGGTGGTGCCTGCCGGTAATCAAATCAATCTCGATAAAGAGATAACGATCGCTTCTGCCGGCAAGCCTGTATTGCAGCAGGGCTTCTTTGGCGCCAGGTTTTTCGCGCGGATACGCAACAGATTTATTTTTGGCGCGGTTAAATTCGATCCAATGATGAGCTTCCTGCCACTGACCGGATAAAACATTGCCGCCATCGGGTACTGCCGCGCTGGGCGGCTCAACAATTGTCCAATAACGTTTTTCGATTTTGTTGCATGAGGCATCCCGGGCATCCGAAACATCACTGCGGGAAAAAGCCTCTGACAAAAAAGCTGCCGCCTCCCTGTTCCTGGCCAGAAGCAGACAGCCGGAAGCCGGAGTATCCAGTCTGTGAACAAGGCGGCAGGCCGCCGGGATGTCCGGCAGCTTTTCGCAGTCTTCGCCGCAGAGTTTGTTTATAACAAGGCAGGCTTCGTTTTCAAAAACCGGTATTCTCATCACACGCCTCTGATGTGTCCGGAGCCAATAAGTCCGGAGCCGATAAGCTCTGAACCAATAAGCCCGTAACGGATTTTTTCCGCCAGTATACGGGTAACCGCTACTTCCAGTTTTGCGCGCGGAAGGCTGCCGCTCCTTACAGCGGCAATTATAGCGGCGTGAACTGAAGCCAGGTTGGACGGCCAGCACATAACCATATCCGCGCCTGCGTTAAGTGCGCGGACAACAGCTTCTTCGGTACTTATGCCTTTATCGGAAACGGCCTTCATTGAAAAATCATCGGCGATGACAATGCCGTCAAACCCCAGTTCCTTCCGCAGCCAAACCGTAATAACTTCATTTGACAGGCTGGCGTTGTTAACCGCGTCCACGGCCGGAACCATGACATGGGAAACCATTATCGCGGGTACATGAATGCTTTTTATCAGCGCGGCAAAAGGCCAGGTCAATCTGTCCAGCTCCGGTCTGTCCGCGGCGATAAAGTCAGAGCCAAGGTGCGGGTCGCCGGCGCCGCTGCTGGGGAAGTGTTTTGGAACGCAGGCAATGCCGGCTGTCTCCATTGCATGAATAAATACTGAAGCTGCGTTCGCGGTAAAACCTGCGTCCGGACCATAAGAACGGGTACCAAGAAAATCGCTGTTGTCATCGTTTAAAATTTCTGCGACTGGTCCCAGAACCATATTTATGCCAAGGCCGCCAATCTCTGCGGCCGATTGCCGGTAAAGAAAATCCGCACGGGACAGGGCCGCAAAAATACCTTCACTTTGGGCAAGCTCCCAAAATGAGTATGCCGAGGGAAGTTTTTGCACCCCGGCGCCGAAACGGTTAACCAGGCCGCCTTCGTGATCCGCGGCCATGAACGGCCGGATGCCTGTTCTTGCGGATACGATCGCGGCGGTCTGCGAAAGCAGTTTTTTTACATCGGCATTGGACGAATCCAGATTGTATTTAAACAGTAAAATCCCGCCCGCAGGAATTTTTTGTAAAAGAGATATCATCGCCGGAACAAGATTTATTTTACCGTCAATGCCGGTAAGCAGAACCTGTGCCGCCAAATCGTTGTCACTCAATGACGCGGCAATCACTGCAGCCTGCGGGAATGTGTCAGCTTTCGGGATAACCGGGGTCTGCGGAAACAGAGCCGGACAAACAAAGGTTATTAAAAGAAGCGCAGCCCGCAAACGCATTGTCATTGCAATACAGTTTTTAAGGATGCCTCTTAAATGCATAAGCATTGGCCAATAAAAATGCTTCCCGGCCTGCCGGTCTGGACATTAAAATATCACCAAAATTATTGATTTTAATTATCATAATTGTTTAAATAATAACCATTCATGGCTGAAAATTCAACTTACAATTAATAACAATTAATAACAGTCTGTTACCAACTGCGGTAAAACGTTATACTTATCCCATGTCCCTGAACTGGAAAGAAATAAACCTCATACTCGATGAGCTGCGTTTGCCGGGTATGCAAATCCAGAAGGCGGTGCAGAGCGCCTACGATGTACTTTCGCTTAAACTTTACGGTTCCGACGGCGCAAAAACCCTGCTGATTTCGCTTAGTCCCGGTGCGTGCAGGCTGCACGAGACTTTTGACTCTGTACCAAAAAGCGAGAGGCCGCTCAGGTTCGCTGAATTTTTAAATTCCCGCATAATCAACAGCAGGTTTACAGAGGCAGTACAGCTTGGGACCGACAGGATAGTCAGGTTTACAGTCCGGCATGTAAACGAAACCCAGACAGAAGAATTTTTTTACATATATCTCAGGCTCTGGTCAAACGCGGCCAATGTAATCGTTACGGATACCGAAAACAAAATCCTTGATGCAATGCGCCGCATTCCAAAAAAGGGCGAAGTTACCGGCGGCATGTATAAACCGGAACCCGCCGCCGGACACGATGTTGCCACAGGGAAACCAATCAGGGAATACGCAATCCGGCAGTTCAGTGATGAATTCCTTTCAACTTTGCCGCCGGACGCTTCGTTCAGCCGGAAAATCGACGCGTGGTACTCCGGGCAGGGAGGGGCGCTTTCGCTTGAGTCGCTGAGGGAGCAGGCGCGGCGAAATTTTGAAGGACGCATCAACCGGCTTGCGGCGTCTCTGGAAAAACTAAAGGAAAAGGAAACCGAATTCGCAGCGGCCGATCAGCTCAAACAGTACGGCGATATAATACTTGCTAACCTGGGCGCGATAAAACCGGGAACGCAGTGGCTTGAAGCCGAAAATTTTTACGCAGCCGATAAAAGCGGCCCTTCCATGATCCGAATAAAACTTGACACAGGCAAAAGTCCGGCTGCCTCCGCCGAATCCTATTACGAACAGTACCGCAAAGCAAAAAGCGGTTTGGAAGAAATCCGTACGGAAATCGGACAGGGACAAAAAGAACTGGCCGGCCTTGAAAAAACTCTGGCCGGTTTGTTTGCGGAGACCAATCCGCTTAATCTCAACAAGCTGCTTATTTCCGGCGGAAAAATTAACCCTCCGACAAAAAAAGATGACGCAAAAAGACCGGGCCTGTCATTCCGCCGCAAAGACTGGCTGATTATAGTCGGCAGGGACGCAGCCGAAAACGACGCGCTGCTGCGGAAGCATGTTAAAGGAAACGATCTCTGGCTGCATGCGAGGGACTTCCCGGGTTCATACGTTTTTATAAAACAGCGGGCAGGAAAATCATACCCGCTGGAAATTATGCTTGACGCAGGGAACCTCGCGATTTTTTATTCAAAGGGCCGCAACAACGGTGAGGGCAATCTGTTTTACACCCCGGTAAAATATCTGCGGCGCGCGAAGAACGGACCCAAAGGCCTGGTAATTCCCACCCAGGAAAAAAACCTGCACGTCAAAGTTGAAGAGAGCAGGCTGCGGGAACTTGAAACCTGCAGGGTCTAGGCGCAGTTACTCCCAGGATCTTACTACACGAAAACCTATATTATTACCTATATAATCTACATCATAAAAATATCTAAAAGCCGATCGAAGACTCTGTGCATCCCGATCCCACGAACCACCGCGCACAACATGAGTTGTACCAGTAGTAGATCCTAAAGGATTATTTTGGGCTCCGCTAGAATAATTCCCGAATAAATCCCAGCACCATTCCCAAACATTCCCATGCATATCATACAAGCCAAAATTATTAGCTGGAAAACTTCCAACAGGCATTAAAATTTTTCGGAATTCACCTTTTGGATTATTATTATAAGGATTAGTAGCATTAAAATTTGCTTGATCTGAGGTTATATTATTACCAGTATTAAAAGGGGTGACAGTTCCGGCTCTGCATGCATACTCCCATTCTGCTTCTGTTGGTAAACGGTAACCATCTGCATTATGGTTCCAGGTTACATCCCATTTCTGAGTTTGGCTTATTTTGATGTTATAAACAGGTGTAAGACCATCACGTTCGCTAATTTTATTACAATAATTGATTGCATTAATCCAATTTACATATACAATGGGTAAATTCTCACCCTTAAATACATCCTTAATACTGGAATTGCCTCCCATTATTTCCTGGTATTCATTCTGCGTTACTTCATATTTACCCATAATAAAAGAATTTACAGTTACCTGGTGTTGTGTCTCATTATTATTCCTGTTTAGTTCTTTAGTAGAGCTTCCCATTAAAAATGTACCGCCTGAAATAATGACATAACCATCAGGAATAGTACGTACAGATCTAGCAGGAGGTTGTACAACTTGTGTAATTACAGGTATAGCTGTTTTTACGAATATTTCAGTTGACTTCTGACTTTCTTGATCATTTTGAACAGATGTCACCCAAAAATAATAATTAGTCCCACTAATTAACCCATTGATGTTTATAGTAGTTTCAATAATAGCGTTGCTCAAAATATTTGCATTGGCAGGATCGTTTTGGGAACTCCAATACAACTTATAAGTGATTCCAGGACCTGCACTGTCCCAAGCTATTGTTACACTATCTGTTCCGGGAATACCAGCGCGTAAATTTGTAGGTTTTGGCGGAACTGGAATTAATGCAATTTGAGGAGTGATATCTACTGGGATAGAATTAAGATAGGTTCTGGAAGCCCCAGGAAATCTAAGCGACAATTCAGGATGTTGTCTGCCGCTAGTAATGTTTATAACATTTTCCATTGTTCTGTCAAAAATATCATATACACTAAGTCCCTGTGTCTTAATATTGTTAAGCAGACAACCGGAAAATAATCCGTTGCGTCCTGTTCCGTCATCAGCTGTAGAATTTGCACTGGTTGCATACATGACAATGCTGCCACTAGGCGCATTGCTTAATACACTAAGTCCACGACTGCCACCACGGGCCCATCCAAATGGGTTATCACGGCATGCATCAAGTACTATCATATTCAATTCGTTTCCTGCATCACCCATTGAATCCAGAATAAACTGTAAGGAAACTGCACGTTCACGCAGCTGAGTTTCGCTCCGGATATTATCAGCTGTGACCGGAATTAAATAGTTTTCGCCGCTAGATTGTACTCCGTGACCAGCATAAAAGAAAAAACCGTATGTATTATATGAAATTCCAAGTTTTCTGGAAAAAGAAAGGACAGAATTTTCCATTTGTTCGAGAGTCCCGTCAATGACTTTATCTACAGAAAAACCTAAATCTTTTAATGCAGCTTCCATATCATTCGCATCATTTACTGGATTTTTAAGGTTCGATATTCCAGAGTAATTTCCATTACCAATGACCAGTGCGAATTTTTGCTGCGAAAAAGAAGAAACTGTTAATAAAAAAAATAAAACTGTTAATAATTTTTTCATGCATATCCTACTTTTAACTGAATATAAAATTATAACCTTCTTTTGGAAATTTATTAAATATTCTAATCAATTTCCTTGCGTAGGTATTGAAATGCTTTATCGTTGGACCACATAAGCGGGTAAACAGGTATATAGTTTTTTGTCATGAAAGTGAAAAATTTATGTTGGCTGGAAGATTGATAAGTATATCTACTTTTTAAATAATAACCGGCAATAGAAATTGCACGGTCTTCATAAAAAACTAAAAAAACTACTGTAGCAGAAATTCCCGTTCTAATAATATTTTCCATCGTATCATTATTAGCAGCTAAAAAAGCTAAAGAACTGACATATCTATTATTTGAATCATATGCATCAATGAAACATGCTACTGTAACAGGTTTCTCTAAATTGACATCAGATCTGTCGAGTTTGCCGGGTATTCCTTTGGCAAGCGACTTACCTGCAGTAGTACCAAATTTTAATAATGCCGTATTAACAAAGTCATAAGCTTCGTCAACATTATCATAAGTATTGTAAAATGATGCGCTTGGGAAAAAAAACTTAAAATCATGTTCTTTTGCCAAATTGTTGTATTTAGCATAACTTCCACAGCCGCCGAGTACATGAATTATCAATACCACAAGCACCAGGCAAGCAGGGGAAAATTTAATATCATTAATTTTTTCACAATGAATTTTTTTCATATAATTACTCCTTTTAATTAGTAAATTATATTATATAAAATTCGTTTTTTCAAGGAAAAAATACATCTTCTTACTTCTTCCTTCCTCTTTCTTTGTGATTCCCCGTGTTCCTCGTGTACTCTGTGAGAATTCTTTTTTATTAATATCTTACTCCGACAGCGCCGCCACCGCAGCACCAAAAAGGCTTGCCTGCTCTACCGGTGTTATGCAGTAAGACCTGGGTTTACCTGTGTTCAGCATTATGTGCAGCCAGGATTCCAGAGAGGTTCTCATGCCCTTGTATACCATAAAAGTTGTTCCCTCAACCGCGATCCGCAGCGGAGAAAACGGATCGAAGCCGGCGTTAATCCGCTGCGCTGCCCCTGCCACTACAGCGGCAGAAAGCATTGCTCCGCGTTCGGTTACAATGGAGGTTAGATAACAGAACCCCGCTGCAGCGGCCATTTCGTCTTTGCCAAAGAGGCTGCCGACCGGGCCTTCCATTGCCAACGGCGCGTGCTGGAACCCATCGAGATCTTTGGTCTGCAAACCCGGCCATGATAAAAATTCATCTGACCGCCTGAATTTTATAAGGCCGTCCCTGACTGCCTGTTTTAAAAAATGGAAAGTCAGCGGGCCAAGGTAGCCTCCGGCGGCGGCTTTTTCAAGCGTGTACGCGCCCGGAGAAATCGTGGTTTTATCGTACTCGTGATCGAGGGGTCCCATGTAGCGGTGGGCAAAATTCCCGGATTCGCAAACTACAATTTGGGAGCCGGCTGAATCAAAACCGATTTTTGGAATTTTGGTTTCAGGATAGGCGGTGTTAAATCCTGTACCAAGGATAAGACCGATAACAGGCCCTGCCGCTGCGCCGTAATGATCTGCCCCTGTAATCAATCCGGCGCCTGCAGGAATTTCTGAAAGTCCGGACAAAAGCGTTGCCGCTGTGTCATTGAGCAGAACTACCCGCTCAGGAGTTTTGACTTTCCTGCGGGCCAGCGCGTCTTTAAGGCCTTTGCCTATGGCCTTCCCTATTACCTCCGGCGCGTCAACTTCCTTACTAAAGTACAAAAGTATGCCGTCGGCTTCTTTGGTAATTTCCATTGAATAAGAAAAACAAAACCCAATGCCCGCGATAGGTTCTTTTGATTTTTCAATAAGGGGTGCGGTCACCGCGGCAATTTCATCAAAAAAGGCATCGGCGCCAATCCGGCCTTTGGAGCCTGGCATCGCCGCCTTGAGGCTTTCTCCGGTTACGGCTTTGCCGTTCTCGTCAAATCTGACAAGCGCGGCGCGCAGATTGGTGCCGCCGGCGTCCAGGGCAATAACAGTTTTACCCGGCGTAACTTTCGCTGCCGGGCTTACGTAAGTGGGGATCATCAGCAGGCTGGACGGTTTGCCGTCAAGTCCTCGTTCCATGTCAACAAGCACATCTTTAGCCAGATTTACCGGATCAATGTTATCGTAATGAAAACCGTTATAGCGGGCAAAATCTGAAAGGGCCTGCGGATCGAATTTTTCTGGCATAATTATCCCCCGGTATTATTAAAACCTTTTCTTAGTATAAATTCTTTTTTCCAATAAAACAACAAGAAAAAACCACCGGGAAACCTATTCTGAAATTACTTTTTTCTCCCGCCATTTTCCGCTGAGCCAGCGGGCCAAAAAACAGATTGCTCTGGCGACCATATCCATGCCCATCGCGAGCCAGACGCCTATGGGGCCGGTATTGAGTATATAGACCAAAAAATAAGCGCCTGTAACCCTTATTGTCCACATGGTAGCAGAGGCGGCGATCATTACATATTTGGCGTCTCCGGCGGCGCGCAGGGCGTTGGGCAGGGTAAAGGCAAAAGCATAGGCGACCGCCATCGAAACACAGTATACATTTAAAAAAGTTTTGGTAAGTTCGTGGGCTTCCGGGCCAAGGCTGAACCAGCTAATCATGGGATCTTTGAAGAAGAACATAAGGGCGCTCATGATAAAAATTACAACCCAGGCAAACTTCATTAACTTAACCGTATATTTTTTGGCGCCGTCCATGTCACCGGCGCCGATGCACTGGCCGACTACCGTAATCAACGCTATGCCTATCGCGTTGCTGGGCATAAACGAAATTGAATTTAAAGTGCTGGTCACCGCGTTCGCGGCAAAGGCAGTAGTTCCAAAAGGGGTAAAGAGCCGCTGCGTAAAAAGCCGGCCAATCTGAAACATTGAATTTTCCAGGGCGCTGGGAATCCCGATATTCAGAATGCTTTTTAGGATTGGCCTGTTGATATTGAATTTAAATAGTCCGTCCAGATTGACCGGACCCCTTCTGTTCTTCATAAGTAAAACCGTAAGAATGACAGCTGCGAGTGAACGGCTGGTCAGGGTAGAAATCGCAGCGCCCATTACCCCGATTTTAAATACATAAATAAAAAAATAATTGC